>NZ_DEYV01000027.1:0-194071 GCF_002364655.1 Pseudomonas sp. UBA3149 | reverse complement strand
GCTACTTCAGACCTTCCCTAAAGGGCGTGCAGCTGAGCAGGCGACCGCCAATCAGCAGTGTCGAAATATCACTGCAGGCGTTGCCTCTGACGCATTCCGTCAGATTTTTTATGATATTTCCGTCTTCAGTTATCCCGGCATCTGCCGATAGCCCTTCCGCATAGATAGATAGGCTGGCCCAAAAAAGAACAAACACACCAGCTGAGTGACTCAAAACGACATTTGACGGAAGGACTTATGAATAGCTGGTTTGGGAATATCAGCGTTACGCGCAAGCTTACGCTGGGGTTCGGTGTGGTACTGGCATTGACGCTGTTTCTTGCCTGGAGCGGCTGGAGTGGTTTGGGAAGCGTCATTCAGCGAAGCCTCTGGATGACGGAGATTTCCAAGCTGAACAGAACGCTGACAGACCTGCGTATCGCACGCCTGCAGTTCATGCTGGCGAATGGGGATGAAACCAGCACCGAGCGGTTGCAGAAGAACTTGGGTATCTACCTTGAGCAGCAAAAGAAGCTCTTGGGTAGCTTTACCAACCCGGCCAATGTTGTGCTGCTGAAAAAGCAGGACGGCATCAACGGCGATTATCAGAAGTCCCTGGGCAACATGCGTGACGCATACAAGGTTGCGAATTCGGCTCGTGAGACCATCAAGAGCGAGTCGGCTGACGCGGCCAAGCTGATCGACAAGATGACCAATAGCGTCCTGCTGCTTCCCAGCTATGATGACCGTCGCTTCTCCCAGTTTCAGACTATCTCAAAGACCAAGGAAGACTTGCTGAAAACGCAGTTCCTGGTCAGTGTCTATGCCGCTAATTCAACGTCCGAGAATGAACAGGCACTGCGTGCCCAGATCGAGACAACGGGCAAGGGCATTGATCACATGATGTCCGTGTTCAAGGATGAGCTGAGTTATACGGCCCAGCAGGTAAAGGACTCGCTGAATCGCTATAGCACGGCTGTCGCCGGCTACAAGAAGGCCAATGCGGATATTGCTCAGGCTCGTAAGGAAATGACCGATCAGGGCAATGAGATCGTCAAGATCAGTGAGGAGTTGTATCAGTTCCAGCTGGATCGTCTGGCAATTGAAAGCAGCCATGCGCGTCAGCTGCAGATCGGCAGCACGATTCTGGCTCTGCTCTTGGGTGTACTGGCTGCCTGGGTGATTACCCGCCAGATTACCCAGCCGTTGAAAGAAACACTGGGTGAAGTTCAGCGTATTGCCTCGGGTGACCTGACGGCTTCTGCCCGTGTTACCCGCCGCGATGAGCTGGGTGTTCTTCAGCAGGGTATCCAGAGCATGGGCAATACACTGCGTGAGCTGATTACCGGTATCCGCGATGGTGTGACCCAGATCGCCAGTGCTGCCGAAGAGCTTTCCGCCGTGACCGAGCAGACCAGCGCAGGTGTAAACGGCCAGAAGAGCGAAACTGATCAGGTGGCTACCGCCATGCATGAAATGGCCGCGACCGTACAGGAAGTAGCCCGTAATGCCGGTGATGCGTCCACGGCTGCCAGCGAGGCGGACAAGCAGGCCCGCATGGGTGACAAGGTGGTCAACGAGGCGATTGTACAAATCGAGCGTCTGGCTTCTGAAGTAAACCGTTCTTCCGAGGCCATGACCAACCTGCAGAAGGAAAGTGACAAGATCGGCAGCGTGATGGATGTCATCAAGTCTGTTGCTGAGCAGACCAACCTGCTGGCGCTTAACGCTGCTATTGAGGCCGCGCGTGCTGGTGAGGCCGGTCGTGGATTTGCGGTGGTGGCGGATGAGGTTCGCGGTTTGGCTCAGCGTACTCAGAAGTCTACAGAGGAAATCGAAGGGCTGGTGGCTGGATTGCAGGTTGGTACGCAACAGGTCGCGTCTATGATGAACGATAGCCGCAAGCTGACTGACAGCAGCGTCGAGCTTGCCCGCAAGGCAGGCGGCTCGCTGGAAAACATCACTCAGATGGTGTCCAACATCCAGTCGATGAACCTGCAGATTGCGGCGGCGGCTGAACAGCAGAGCGCCGTGGCTGACGAGATCAATCGCAGCATCGTCAATGTTCGCGATGTGTCCGAGCAGACGGCGGCGGCAAGCGAAGAAACCGCGGCCTCCAGCGTTGAGCTGGCGCGCCTGGGTAATGAGCTGCAATCCATGGTCAGCCGCTTCCGCGTCTGATCCTCTCTTCAGTGCACGGTACTCGCCGTGCACTGACTCTCCAAGCGGACATATCCAGCTCAGCGCTGTTGGCTTTACAGCCAGGGTGACTATCCGATTGTGTGCGTCTGTCACGCCCTGGTTGATCCCTGTATCAAAGAGATGCCTGCGCGCAGTGGTCTCGCTACAATAGCCATTCATTTCAATACGCCCACTTATAGGGATAGTGTCTTGGGTCTTGTCTCCTGAGTGCCGACGCTTCGGCTACGCAAGGGAAAAGGCTTCTAGCAGGGATCTCGCTTGGTATGATCGTTGGTATAGACCTGGGAACCACCAATAGTCTGGTCGCCGTCTGGCGTGAGGGTGCGCCGGAGCTGGTCAGGAATGCGTTGGGAGATACGCTTACGCCTAGTGTAGTCGGCCTCGACGATGAGGGGCAGATACTGGTGGGTAAGACAGCACGTGAGCGGCTGCATACCCACCCCACACGAACAGCCGCCCTGTTCAAACGGTACATGGGAAGCGCCCAGGAGGTTCGTTTGGGTGAGCGCACCTTCCGGCCGGAAGAGCTGTCCGCACTGGTGCTTAAAAGCCTGAAGGCTGACGTCGAGCGTCAATACGGCGAGCCGGTGACCGAAGCGGTCATCAGTGTTCCGGCCTATTTCAGCGATGCACAGCGCAAGGCTACCCGCATCGCGGGCGAGCTGGCAGGGCTCAAGGTCGAAAAGTTGATCAACGAGCCGACAGCCGCGGCCTTGGCGTATGGGCTTCACCAGAAAGATAGCGAAACCTCATTTCTGATCTTTGACCTCGGCGGCGGCACCTTTGATGTCTCCATTCTTGAGTTATACGACGGAGTCATGGAAGTACGCGCCAGTGCAGGCGATAACTTCCTGGGTGGAGAAGACTTCGATCTCATGCTCATGGAACGTTTCGTCGCGCTTCAAAGCCAGCAGAGCGGCTTTCCTGCTCTGGAGCAGGTCCGCCAGCCGCTGCGCCGTGAGGCGGAGCGCGTACGTAAAGCCTTGGCGCAGGAATCCAATAGCGAATTTGTCCTGCGGTATAACGAGCAGGAGTGGCGCCAGACGTTTACTCAGGCACAGCTTGCCGAGCTCTTCGCTCCGCTGCTGGAGCGCCTGCGGGGCCCGATTGAGCGTGCACTGCGGGATGCGCGAATCCGGGTGGCTGATCTTGATGAAGTGCTGCTGGTCGGCGGTACGACCCGCATGCCCTTGGTACGCAAGCTGGCAGCAGGGCTGTTTGGCCGTTTCCCCTCCATCAGCCTCAACCCTGATGAGGTCGTTGCTCAGGGAGCAGCCGTTCAGGCGGCCCTCAAAAGTCGTGACGCAGCCCTTGAGGAGGTTGTCCTGACCGATGTCTGCCCCTATACGCTTGGCATCGAAACCTCAATCACGTTTGGTCAGCAGAGTGAAAGCGGGCATTACCTGCCGATTATCGAGCGCAACAGCGTAGTGCCTGTCAGCCGTGTCAGGTCGGTACAAACGCTCCATGACAACCAGAGCAAGGTCCTGTTCAGGATCTTTCAGGGCGAGAGTCGACTGGTGAAGGACAATATCAAGTTGGGCGAACTCGAGATTGATGTTCCTCCTCGCAAGGCAGGCGAGGTCAGCATTGACGTGCGTTTTACCTACGATAACAACGGTATTCTGGAAACCGATGTCACCATTCCGTTGACGGGTGCCAACCATCGGCTGGTCATTGAAAACAACCCCGGCGTTCTGAGCCCCGATGAGATTCAAGAGCGTCTCAAAGCCCTGGAAAAACTCAAGATTCACCCGCGCGACCAGCAGGTAAATACCCATATGGTGGCGCGTCTGGAGCGTCTGTACCAGGAACTGTTGGGCGACGAGCGCGAGACCGCGGGGTATTTGGCTACCCAGTTTCAACAGATCCTGGAAACGCAGGACGAGCGCAAGATCAGTGAAGTGCGCAAGCAGATTGCAGAGCAGCTCGACAGGCTTGAGCGGGGGACATGGTAAGCCCTATGGACTGCTGGGAAATTCTGGGTCTCGATGATGAGGCCGATGAGCGTACTATCAAGCGGCAGTACGCCAGGCTGCTCAAGGTGCATCGCCCCGATGATGATGCCGAGGCGTTTCAGCGGCTGCGCGAAGCTTATGAGGAAGCCTTGAGCTGGGCCAGAGAGCGAACCGTCGAGGAGATCGAGGATGCCCCTTGGCCCTCCATACACACGCCAGAAACCTTTTCCGATGCGCCCATTGAGCCCGTGCTGCCTGAAGACAATAGTGTCTGGCTACAAGCAACCCAGGCTCATGGCTCGGACGAGGTTGAAGAGCCGGCATTCTTTCCAGGTGATGCACCTCGGCCTCGCCCAGCGCCTGATTATCCCGAACCGGCTCTGAATGCCGAGGTCTTGGCCGGACATCATGCCAGGCGTCTGCTGGAGGAAACCGTTGCCGAGAACCTACGTCAGCAATGGGCTCAGGCACAGGAGTTGAACTGCGCAGCTCCATTCCAGGCGGGACTGCTCGAACGCTGTCTTAGGCACGATGAAACCGCGCTTCTGCTCGCTGCGGTTGAACTGCTGCAGTGGCTGACACCCTGGCAGAGTGTCGTGCTCAGCGCCGGTCAGGAAGCCTATTTGACTGCAGAGCTTCTGGGACATCAGCGTGAGCATCTCGATGACCTTGGCGAAGCAGGTAACGAGCTAGGCTTTCTAGCGCAGCTCAGGGTACTGAGCAAGCAACCTTGGGCGAATTCATTCGACAGACAGCAACAACTGCAGGGTTGGGTGCTGGAGATGCTGGACGAGGCCGACTATCTTACCCCTTCATTGTTCGAGGGCGTATGTTGCCTGTTTGGCTGGGATGACCGGAAGGGCATTGTACCTGCGCCGTACGAGACATGGTGTGCCCTGGTAGAGCGCTGTGAGCAGGAGGCTTATGCCCTCCGCCTGCAACAGCTCCTTAATGCAGAGCCGACAACCCCTGAGGGACGGGCTGCTCATCTGTTGTTGGGGCCTATCTCTCATTCCGAGCAGATTCGTCTCGCCAAGGCTTTCAAGCCAGAAGACAGAGCGGCGCGTGAGACCCTAAGGGATAGTCTGAATCATCGCTACCCTGGTTTGAAGCAGCGTTTTCCAGATGCGCGACTCGATGCGTTTGTCAAGATAGAACCTAAAGAAGGCAAGCCACTTTCGTATGGCTGGGTATGGGCAGGCGCTGCTCTATTTGCACTTCTTTATACCTTGCCACAGCGGTGGCAGGAAGGGCGTCTTGACATATTTACCTTGTTCTATTCCTTGACGCTTTGGCCGCTTGTTGCCGTATGGGTAACCAAACTACTCACGCGCTTGTGGCGACCGGTAGCCAAATGGCTAGAACCGCTCGATTTGATCCTCACTTATAAGGTGCTACCTGGGCGGTTATTCAACCCAGAAGCCTCGCGCTGGACGCTGCTACGCAACGGTATTCCCCTAGCCGTTATGGCCTTATTTATGGGGCAAAAGGCCGGGCTTATTGCACTTGGAATCATGGGGCTAGTAACTTGCGCCTGCTTTGTACGCCTGCCAGCCGGGAGTACCCCATTCGATGCGCTGGTTGCTTACTGGCGACGCAACGATTTTTCTAAAGTCATTCGACTGATCCTGATTACTGCTGCCTTTATTGTTATGGGCGGTCTGGTAGGCCTTGCTACACGCGGATCGTCCCCAAATCAAAAGGTACCTATTTCATCCAATGCGGTAGAACAGTGCGTCATGCATTCTGCACCTCAGGTAGCAAAGCTTTGTGACAACGCCCAGGATGCGCAGGCTTGTATGTTGAAGCTACAAAAACTTTTCAGTGAGCAATGCAACAGTCAGCAGCCCAGGCCAACTGTCAAAAATAGCGCATCAACATAAGGCTGGGCTCAAGAGGCTCAGCTTTAGGAAAGGTTTATGGACCACCCCGCGTTGTGTCATTGGCGCGGGGCTTTTCATCGTTAGTATAGTAAGCAGGTTAAGGCGCTAAGCTCTATACGAAAAGTCTTCGAGCGAAGGTCAGGCGAGGCAGGAATCGGTAAGGAGGCGGAGTTTACGTGTTGTAAATGAGCATTCCAAATCGGTTTTTAACGAAGCACCACCGAGCGCAGGTACTTTTCGTATAGAGCCTAGAGTAGTTATTCAAGGAGTAAAGCCAGCGCACTAGACATCCTGATATTGAAATTTATAAATACGATGCGTAAAGTAGTTACTTCATTTGCTCATGGTTGCCATTCTGTAGATTCACTTGGGCAGCCGTGAGCTTAGGCTTTTGACGAAGCGTCACATTTATTCGTTGATATTGAAGTATTTAAATGAGCAAATCCATACTGCAAACTACCACGCTAGGCCCTTATACACTTAAGAGTCGCATTGTATTACCGCCATTGACTCGTTCGCGTAGCACCCAGCCAGGCAACATACCCAACACGCTAATGGCAACCTATTACCAGCAGCGGGCTAGCGCAGGGTTCATGGTCACTGAGGGAACACAGATCGAGCCTCGTGGCCAAGGTTATGCCTGGACGCCGGGCATATACTCACCTGAGCAGATCGAGGGATGGCGACTGGTAACCGACGCGGTGCATAAGGCAGGCGGTATTATCTTCGCTCAGCTCTGGCATGTAGGCCGTGTATCGCATACATCGTTGCAGCCAGAGGGGGCCGCGCCTGTTGCGCCCTCAGCCATAGCCGCTGAGAACGTCAGCGTATTCATCGAAACCGGTCCTGGGACTGGAGTCCTCAGTGCACCTTCAACGCCTCGTGAGCTCAGTACGGCTGAGGTAAAAGAGCTGGTCCAGTTTTACGCGCAGGCAGCCTGTAATGCATTGGACGCTGGTTTCGACGGAGTTGAAATACACGCCGCCAATGGATATCTGATCAATCAGTTTATCTCGGCGCACAGTAACCAGCGTACCGATGAGTATGGCGGTTCGCTGCACAATCGTTTGCGTTTCCTGCGGGAAGTTACCGAAGCAGTTGCTGCAGTGGTTGGCAAGGATCGAATGGGCGTACGTTTTGCTCCGCTCTTTGAGACAACGGATGAGGCGCGGGTGTATCTGGGGCTGGTTGAGGAAAATCCTCAGGAAACCTACCTGGAAGCCATTAAAGTGCTTCAAGATGTAGGAATAGCCTACCTGTCAATTGCCGAGGCAGACTGGGATAACGCACCAGAGCTTCCCGATGATTTCCGTAAGGCGGTCCGCAACACGTTTAAGGGCCGTATCATCTATGCGGGACGCTATACATTGGAGCGTGCGGAGCGAGTGCTAAAGGACGGGTGGGGCGATCTGATTGCGTTTGGCCGTCCTTTTATTGCCAACCCCGATCTGCCTGAACGGATTGCCAATGATTGGCCGTGGACTCCAGTGGATCCTGCCACGATGTATGGGGGCACAGAGGTCGGCTACATAGACTATTCTCGATACGAGTCCTGAGAAATTGTTCAAATACCCCTTGGTAAAAATGCCAAGGGGTTCCGCTGTGATAACATTGACTGGCTGTTTACTATAAAGGAACCGTTACCGGATACCAGCAATGAGTATCGATGTCAGCTTGGCGCTTAAAGCGCTCGATAATCCTACCCGTCTCAAGATCCTGAATTGGTTGAAAGAGCCTCGCCGGCACTTTCCAAGCCAGGAAGTTGATCCTGAAACCACTGGGGTATGTGTAAGTATTATCCAGGACAAAGCTGGGCTTTCCCAACCTACGGTTTCGCTGTACTTGAGCACCTTGCAGCGCGCCCAGCTGGTTACCTCTCAGCGTATAGGTCCCTGGACATACTACAAGCGTAACGAGGCGAGCATTGCCTTATTGAAGGAGGCGCTAGGCGAGTTGATCTGATCACGAAGGGCCTGTGTAATCAGTAAGACCTCGCGCCTGATTGTAGCTATGCAAGCCTAGTAGACTGGCCTTTGCGTCTTTATTGATGTTGTCTTCGCGCTATTCAGAGCGCCTTCCTTAAATGCATGTTTGGCCTGCATGCGCTCCTGGTTATCCATAACGCCTTAAGTAGAATCCCTTCTTCCGTGACATTGTCCTGGCGCTGCATTAGAAGCGCTTTGCTAACAGCTATCATGTTTGCCTGATACGTTTTGCTCTGCATTACTGTTGTAGGCTAAAAAGATGGTTACCTATGGTACTGAGATGCCCCTTACAGTAATGTTTCCTGATTGTGCGTTCACATCGTTTTAAGAAGACCAGCCGGGCTGCACAATTACATTTCTCAGAGAATCGGTACTGTAGCCAACATCCATGGAACATGCTCAAGAATAAAAAAGGCAGCCCTAGGGCTGCCTTTTGTTAGCGTATGCCATTATTTCTTTTCGGCATATTTGCTCTGTAGCGTTTTGGCATGCTCAAGGTGCGCTTCCAGTTTAGGCAGTGCAGCCTGCGCCAGCGCTTTCAGCTCCGGATCCTTGCTGGTATTGGCTTCGTTACGGAAGATTTCAATAGTCTGCTCGTGGGCGACGACCTGGTTGTTGGCATAGGCAGCATCGAACGACTCATCGCGTACTTGAAGAATCATCTTCTTGGCCATATCCATTAGCATCGCGTTATCAGCAACTTCCAGCTTTTTCTGCTGGGCCAATTGCTGAAGTTGCTCATTCATCTTGGTATGATCATCGATCATTGACTGAGCAAAGGTCTTGACGTCTTGGGACTGGCTCTTTTCAAGCGCCAGCTTGGCTGTTTCAATCTCAGCAATGCCTTTGGCCGAAGCATCGTCTACGAAATCTTCAGGCGACATGGCCTCAGCTTTCTTGGTATCAGCCGACTGTGCATGGCCGGAGGTGCCGTGTGTGCTATCAGCATGGGTAGCGTTTTGAGCAAAGGCGGTCGCCGTGCCCATTGACAGCAAAAGGGCGCACGTGAAGGCAAATTTTTTAGGCAGTGCTGGGCTCATGGTGATTCTCCTGATCTAGCTTTAAAAAACACCGGATCGCTTGGTGTGCCTGGCGAGGCAGCACTAGCAATTAGTCTCATCTCCGATGATGCTGGGCTTATATAGCCTACTGGTTGTGACTGACATCCCAATCGAGTTGTTCCCAATCCTAAGCAGATCCATGAAAACACTTGTAAAAACGTGTCTCGATATTGACCGTATAAGGCCTCTATGATGAACCGTACCTGTCTGATGCCAGTCGCAAGAAGGTAAGGCTGAAGAAGGCGTCGAGATGAAAAGCGAGATTTCAGCTCAGGAGTTGGGACTGGATCTATATAGTGGAGATGAGAAAGCGCTGTTTGGCTGGTTTCTGGCCAGTTATCTGTTTGGCAAGCGTATTTCGCAAACGATTGCTGCTCAGACATGGCGTTTGATGTTCAAGTCTCACGGCCATGATACGCCGCTAAAAGTATTGGCGTGTGGTTGGCACGGCTTGGTAAGGCTGTTACGGGAGGGGCGTTACACGCGCTATGACGAGTCTACCGCCACGCGGCTACTGGAGGTATGCCAGATACTTCAAGTTGAATACGGTGGCAGCATCATGGAAATCAAGAATAAAAGCGAAGGCCGTTCGGATTTCGAAAAGCGCCTGTTAGCCTTCAAGGGCGTCGGGCCAAAGACGTTGGAAATCTTCATGCGAGACGCTGGACCTGTTCTGTTCCACTAACGAAAAGCGCAAAAAAACGTGTCTAATCGTCCTCTTGTGGTAACCAGGAGCGATCTTTTGAGCCGCGCCTGGTTGCATACAGTGAAATCTCTTATAGATGAATACAGCTGTGCACGGCTTCAACAGGCATGGCGACGTCATCTACGGCGTGGATCATGCCTGTAGCCAACGCTGCTTCGGGGTTAAGGATACGGGGAGAGGCCTTCAGATAATTACGAATGTCCATTCGCTCGCTCGCACCCGCAGTGCGCTCCATGACGATCTCGGCATAGAGGTCGAGGTCATAATCCAGACTCATGGCATATTCAGACATCCGCGCATGGTCAATTGCCCCATGCAAGCTCCAATGAAATGGATGAATCAGAAACTTGCTGTGGCGACAGGCTGTGCGGTGGCGTCCCGCCAGGAACAGAATGTTACCCATGGACTCGACGGTCCCGAGGTTGTGCGTATGGACCGGAATCGGAAGCGATACTAGGAAATTGTACATCGAGAAGCCGTAGCTGCAGTCGCCACCCATGGTCGCAATCTTTATGAGCAGGCTAGAGGCGTCCTGCTGCAGGGCAACGGAGCATTTCTCGATCAGCTGACCACACGTGGTTGAGTTGATAGGGCCAGTGAAATTGATAACGTGTGTGGTCATGATGGGTACGACTCAAGGATTGGGTCTGCGATATTGGCAGCGGCTACTGCCTAATAAGCAGATCGGCATTCTTGGGCAATCCTTGAGCGTTCATGACAGCAGGTAGGCTACCCAGAACATTATTGTTTCTTGAGGCCGCCCGTCCTCTTTTTTATCGATGGGCCTTATGATTGAGATTCCATCGTCAATGAAAAAAGGCGCCCGTGCGGCGCCTTTTTCTTGTAGTGCGGGATTAACTCAATACGCCTGAGAGGCATCGACCTGTACGGCCTTTTGCATTTTCGGCGGCAGTGGGTTACTGGTGTTGGTTGGCAGCGACTGTTGGTAAAGGTTGGTCAGCATACCTTCCAGCGGCAGATTATCCGAAGAGTCGCCTACGGAAATCATGTAACGGCCAGCATCAGCAAGCCAGTTCCATGTGTTGACATCGAAGTAGGCCAGCGAACGCGCGTCCAGCTGAACGGTGACCTGCTTGGACTGGCCGGCTTTCAGGAACACTTTAGTAAAGCCTTTTAGCTCTTTCTTCGGACGGTCGATCATTGCCTTTTTGGGGCTGACATAAACCTGAGCTGTTTCGTAGCCATCCTTATTGCCAGTGTTGGTGACGGTAAAGGTGACGTCGATGGTTGAACCAGGTGTCAGCGACTTCGGACCAATCTTCAGGTCGGAGAAGCTGAACGTGGTATATGACAGACCGAAACCAAACGGGAAGAGTGGCTTGGTACGCTGCTTATCCAACCCGCGATATCCCATGTATACACCTTCCGAATATGTCATCTCGGTCTGGGCATTGTCACCCACGTACAGATCCGGATTCGGGTAACTGGCATAGGCAGGGTTATCCTGGATACGTTTTTCGATCGAGATCGGCAGCTTGGCAGAGGGGTTGGTATCGCCAAACAAGATTTCCGCCAGGGCCTGACCGCCCAACTGACCAGGATACCAGGCATGTAATACGGCCTTGGACTTCTTCACCCAGGGCTCAAGGTTCATGCCGCCACCGCCATGCAGCACAACGATAGTGTTGCGGTTGGCCTTGATGACATTCTGGATAAGATCGCTCTGGTACTCAGGCAGATCGAATCCATGATCCGATGCTTCGCCTTCGTACTCGCTGTTGAAGCCTACGGCTACCATGACAGCGTCATATTGGCTCAGGTCTTTAGGCGCAGCCAGCGACGCCCAGCTCATCTGCAGACCATACAGGCTACCCGACGTTGGAATATAGTGATCGTTGACGCGGCTATATTCGAGCTTGATGTCGTAGGTCTGGCCGGCTTTGAGGTTATATGCCTTGCCCGAGTGAGAGATTGAGTCCGCCAGGTCGTTGGACAATGGCTTGCCATCGAAGTCGATGACCAGCTTGTTGTCTACCCATAGCTTATAAGCGCCATCACCACGTACTTTGAATACCTGGTCGCCATTGACGGTCGGTTTGATTTTGCCGGTAAAGCGGGCCGAGAAATTATCCTGGTCCGGGCTGAAGCCATCAATGGTAGTGACGCCATTGGCCGTGACGTTCTGTGCCTTCAGGAAATCCCAGTTTATACCGGGTTCAATACGCTTGACGGCGGGCTCGCCCGAGAAGTTTGGATTGTTGAAGTATTCAGCTGTCAGACCTGCTACGGTCTCGGTGGAGCCGGTGCTGTCACTGGAGGTGTACCACTCCGACGTTTGCGGATCGAGAGACAGTGCCTGGATATAGGTGATCTGGCTTTTATCCTGAGCCAGTTGCTGCAGGCCTTGCAGCTCGGTGGTATAGGTATTGGCGGCAGACCAACCGGTACCGAAGGGATAGGGTGGACGCTGCTTTGCGATATCACCAATCACAGCAATGCGTGCGGTTTTAGGCAGCGGCAGCAGGTTATTGGAAGAGCCTTTTGCTTTCTCGTTCTGTAGCAGAACGATGCCTTGCCGGGCCATATCAAGGGACGTGCTCAGACTGCGCGGATCGTTGCCTATGTGCGATGCGGTCGGCAGGCCTTTGTCAAAGCCAAAGCCAATCATGGCGCGCAGGTTACGACGGACCTTCTCGTCGATCACTGACACCGGCAACTGACCACTCCACACGTACGGCATCAGAACAGATTCGTTCATCTGTAGGCCGCTGGGCATGTCTAGATCAGCACCAGCCATCGCCGCCTTGTAGCCGTTCTGGATGGAGTTGAAGTCGCTGACAACGAAGCCCTTGAAGCCCCACTCGCCCTTGAGCATGTCGGCGATCATGCTGTGGCTTTCGCAGGCATAATCGCCGTTGATCTTGTTGAAACCGCACATGATCGACGCAGGGTTGGCATTCTTGACCAGAGACTCGAAGCCGGGCAGGTAGATTTCACGCAGGGTGCGATTGTCGACCTTCACATTCAGGTAATGGCGGTTGGCCTCCTGCTCGTTCGCGACAAAATGCTTGGCACCTGTCCAGATACCTTGAGCTTCGATGCCATTGGCGACAGCAGGCGCCAGCACGGCACCCAGGAAGGGATCTTCGCCGGTCAGGTGCTCAGCAGAGCGGCCATTGTAAGGCGTACGGTACATGTTGAGGCCGGGAGAGAGCAGTTGCTGTCCGCCCGATGCGCGAGTGTCGTAGCCAATAGCCAGACCGTAGGTTTTGGCCAGGTCCACGTTCCAGGTTGCTGCCAGCGCGGACTGGGCAGGGTACTGCACCCCGAACATGGTGCCTTCAACGGTTACGCCAAGAGAGGAATCGCGGGCTAGAGTGCCAGGCAAGCCAAACTTGGGCATGGCACGCATCATGTAGCCGTTATCGATATTGATGTAGCTGATTTTGTCCGACAGGGACATCTGAGACAGGATCGACTCGACTCTGCTTTCGACTTCCGGACCTTGCTTGAGAGGGGCAGCCCAGGCGCAGCTGGCACTTGCTAAGGCTACGGCTAGCAAGGATCTGCTGGCCACAGGAAAAACACGAGTAGGTTTCTGCATGTTGGTGGGGGTCCATCCTAGGATTTACATAATCAGCGTGAGGCTGATCTCATTTGGAATATGAAGGGCGCCTAAAATAACCGTACTGTTCAGTTTAGTTATTGGACAAGTTCACACTTCCGAAAGCAAAGCGCTATTACTTTGCTTTTATCTGGTGGCCTATGAGTATTAAAACGCTATTAAGTTTCCTGGTGTGACAATCTGCCTTAGCATGGCAGGATTATGTTGGTGATCATGGACGCAGGATGAGAACGAAAAGCCCAAGCAAACGCCGCGAAATAGTGGATGTTGCCTCGACGGTTTTTATGGAGTTGGGTTTTGATCAGGCATCCATGTCTGAAATTGCCAGCCGCGTAGGCGGTTCAAAAGCGACGCTCTACAACTATTTCAGTTCCAAGGAAGAGCTGTTTGCCGAATGTATCCGCGCCAATGCTGCCAAGCATTTTGAGCCAATATTTGCGCACCTTCCGCTAGACGCCGATTTGCCCGAGATGCTGGAGCGGTTTGGTAATGAATATGTCCAGACCATTATTCGACCTGAAATCATGCAGGGCCGACGCCTGGTGCAATCGAGTGCCGGAAACAGCCAGGTAGGGCTTATCTACTATGAGAACGGACCCAGGATTGGCTGGTCTCGAATGGCAGAGGTGCTCCGTAACGCCATGGATAACGGTGTATTGGAACCTTCTGATCCTTGGGTAGCGGCGCTACATCTCAAGGCTTTGTTGGAGGCCGAGTTCCATGAGCAGGCTATGCTGGCGTTAGAGCCCGCCATTGACCCGAGCCTGATCGGCCCCGCCGTGCAAAGGGCGGTAGCCTTCTTTCTAAAGGGGTATCGTCCGCAGACGTAACCTGCCGCTTTTTAGGGGGAGGGTTTGGGCTTATTCTGGTGAAGTGCGGAGCATTTCGGCTGCTGCTTCGGTGGCCTGAGGTGTAGATTCACGGTGTAGGCCTTGAAGTACCCCTTTACGGTCCGCTTCGCTGCGGTTCTGGCTCATCTTCCATTTTCCTTCCAAGCGGGAAACGTGGATTTCTATACCGACAATTCGAGACAATTGCTCGTCAATGAAGTCGGCTGGCGCATCGGTCATTCTCCAGGGCGTGTCCTGAGTAGCCTCATGTTCGCGGGTCAGGCGAGCCACAAGGCCTCTGACCCATTGGGCATCGTCTCTGACCTTGATCCGTCCGTAGGCATGTACGGTGGCATAGTTATAAGTCGGCACGACCCGGTGCGTTTCAAGTTTACTGGCATACCAGGAAGGTGAAATATAGGCGCTTGGCCCCTGGAAGATGACAAGCGTTTCGTCATGGCCATTAAGCGCTTCCTGCCAGAGCTGGCTGGCACGCGCCACATGAGCCTTGAGAATGCCTAGACCCGTCTCCTCGCTTTCCAGCAAAAACGGAAGATGTTCGGCAGACAAACCATGACTTCCCTGTATAACCAAGGCACCCAACGGGTGCTCCTTGACGAAGCGATGCAGAACGGCTGGATCCGTTTTCTTGAAAGGGGGCGTAAGGTACATGCGCAAGGCTCCGTCAGAGAATCAACGTAACCTTAACGGTATGCCTCCAGAGACAACCATATACAGAACGCAGCAGATTGGACATTACAGTTATGAGGTCCGTGCTGTATTACGGAATGCCATTCCTACCATAGACCAGAAAACCGGAGCGCTCAGCCAGCCGATCATAATAAGTGTTCAAGGCGGGTAGGTGGGGATGTGTTACAGGCGTTTCGAACCATCGGTTCACAGAAAGACCGATCGGAATGTCCGCAAGCGAAAAGACTTCACCTGCTACATAACCCTTGGTTTTCTGAAGCTGGGCGTCAAGTATGGCCATACATGCTGACCATTGGTGATGACTCTGGCTGATTTGTTCTGGATCCTGATGGTTGGGTAACCGCCTTACCAGCGCTTGGAAGGCATAGCTCCAGGAGGGGTTCAGCGTAGAGGCCTGCCAGTCGATCCACTGATCAATGATGGCGCGAGCCTTATTCTCTACCGGATATAGAACCTTTCCATTATGGTGGTTCGCCAGATAGCGAATGATTGAATTCGATTCCCACAAGACGAATCCCTTGTCCTGGATAACCGGGACCATGGCGTTGGGATTCAGAGCTAGAAAGTTCGGATCATCCGTTGGCCTGAACCCTGTGCCCCACTCTTCAAGAGTGAAGGGAATGCCAAGCTCTTCGCACGTCCACATGACCTTGCGAACATTGATCGATGTCGCCTTTCCCAGAACCGTCAGCATAGTATTTCCCTTTAAAGGTTACTGCTGATTCTACCCATTGCCTGAAATGACTAGTATTTCTCAGGACGTCAATGTTTCAAACCAGCCTGCATAGGGCGTGTTGGCAACTTGTCGGCGGTTATAGTCGGGCGCTCCGTCTGTCCACCACACTGGCCCACGCTCACCTAAAGCGCGCTTGGCTTCATCGACCCGGTGGCGAGCCTGCTGTTCAGCCGCTTTGTCGTGGTTGCGCTTCGCTTGGCCCACCTCTCTGCGCGCCGTCATCAACTCGTGGGTAAGCACCTTGCGTTGCGCCTCTGGAAGTGCAGGATTGGTGCATCGCCAGAGTTGACCACGTACCACGAAATAGCGGCCATCAGGCGTAACGGGGTAGGGGGGCGTATCAATACTCATGGGTCTGCATCTATGCCCGTGAAGACTGTTTAGAGCGTTGAGCGAGCAGGCGTATTGGCCCGAAAGGCGCTAGGAAAACAGTAGAGCAAGCTGAGCTATGGCGAACACGGAGCATGCTTCAAGGATAGTGGTTTTAATCATATACCGCAGCGGGTTGATCAACTGGAGGTGTTGTTCAACCCGTTCAAGAAGGGTCAGGTACTGGGAGTTGCAGAGTACGCAACACCCGTAACCATATCGATTAGCTGGCCGATCGACCACGGTTTGGGCAGAAACCTGACCTTGTACTTGATGCTGGCGGTGGCTGGCGTGTCATAACCGGACATTACGATGATCGGGATATGAGGCCATGTAGCGCCTACATGATTGGCAAGTTGGGCACCGTCCATCGAGCCTGGCATACGGATGTCGGTGATCAGCAGGTCGATATCTGCCGCCTTGTCCTGCAGAAGGGCATGAGCCACGTCGGCCGACTCTGCGGTCATGACGTTGAAACCCTCGCCATCCAGAAGCTCACGGACGAATTCCCGGATCACTTCCTCATCTTCTACAACGAGAACAGTGGAGGGGGTGCGGTTGGTACCTTGTGTCGATTGTTGACTATACATATGTCAGTGCTTTTCCAGATATCTGCCAGAAGTCGTCGTCAAACGGATGTACTCGGAGGACTCGGCGTATTCCCTATGTGGTTCGAAGAAATGGACACAAAGAGAGTGATTAAGTGCCAGCCGGAGTCATGATATTGGCGAATTTGTTGTATCCGTACAGGCTTGGGCAAAGCGTTAGGCTTGGATCTGGACGAGTAGCTTACAAGTAAACAGATGTAGAAAAGCCAGCAAGATGCTGGCTTTTCATGCAGGTAGCGTTTATTTTCTGACCCACTTTCCATTGAGCTGGATGTATTGCCCCGCGAGTGTCTTCTCGATCGCCTTCTTGCCGGCGATGGCTTCTACATCACCCAGCTGGATGCCATTTTGCTGAGCCAGACGCTGGTACTCATCGCGGCGGGCCTGATTGATCAGATTGGCAATTTCGGTGCCTTGGCTGCTCCCATCAACCGCGCCCAAGTAGCCATTGGGTTGTTCGCCCACCTGGCCACTTGCCTTGGCATGGCTCAGGGTGGCCATCGCCTCGTTGAGGCTCATGGCCCAGGCGGGACTGGTGAAAAGCAAGGCCAGCATCAAACTGGCAACACGGATTCGCATGGCTGGCTCCTTAGAATAGACCGCTGTTTTCGCTGAGAACGTTGTCCAGTGCCTTGTCTACCTTGATGTAGATTTCATGCTGGATTTTTACGTTCAGGTTGATGTTGATCGGCTCGTTTGGAACCGCGACCTGTACGGTAGGTGTACAGGCTGCTGTCAGAAGGCATAAAAGCAACATGCCGAATAGTGGGCGCAACCCCATCAGGGCTTCTCCTCGGTTTTGGGGCCAGTTTGATCACGACGCAGGCGTTCCTGCACACGACGTTGAATGGTGTCGCTGACTCGGTCAGTCAGTTGCAGACTGGTCAGTAGTTGCGGAATGTTTTCTTCAAGGTTGATTCCAAAGTTGAACGCTCGTCCCTTTTCAATATCAGGGTTGCGGCCCTCCAAGCGGAGTGAAAGCATCAGTGTACCGTCTTCACGGTAATCAACGCCGCTACGAAGTACCTCGTAATGGAAATCGTCGAGCGCATCGGCTACCAGTTTCATCCCGGGATTGCTCCGCCCCAGCGCTTTGATTCGATCCGAGCGGAAGCGTAGCACGCCTGCTCCACGTGCGCCGACAACGCCTTGCTCGACGCGAATACCCTGGCGCGTCCAGTGCAGGGGTAATTGCCCGTCAATTGTACCTTCGCCGCTGAGCCCCTCGGTCGGGTAGGCTTCCAATAGTGAAGCGACTTGCAGACCTGAGAGATGCACCGACAGCGCAAGCGTGAAGTCACCCAGGTTGCCTTGGCCTGGCGGTATCCACAGGCGACCTCCCAATATGGCCGTTTGAGCCTGTTGCCAAGACAGCGTGCCGGCCAGTGGATCATCCAGCCGAGCGCGATAGGCACCGCTCAATTCAAGAGGGCCTAGAGTAAACCCTGGGTTAAGGCTATCGGCTTTGAACGCAGGCAATGCTACGCTCAGCTGATCGTTATTCAAATCAAGCGCAACCTTTGCACCAACGCCATTCATTTCCAGACGATCGTAAATGCCGCCCAGACCTTGAGCATCCAGATCAATATGCAGGTTCATGTCGCCTTGTTGAGGGATACGAAGGGCAAGCTGACCGTCAAGACGTCCCGTATTGAATTCCAGCAAGGCCGGCCAGGCGGTAAATGTGGCTGCAAAGGGATTTCCAGCCCGCATGAATAATGTGTCCAGTGTGCCTTCCAGGACGAACGATTGATCAGGAGACTGACGAAGCCGGGTCTTGAGGCTGAGGCCTGTATCGGTCCTGAGTGTACCATTTAGACCTAGCGCCCGATCCGTCAACTCAAGCTGTCCATCCCAGTTCCATTTGGCAGCTTTGAGCTGCGGGTGAGCAATGCGCTTGGTCTCGAGCTGAGTGTTGCCCTTCAATGTGAAATGCACGTCCTGCTGATCGTCCAGCCGCCCCATCAGGTTGAGCCCAGGCGAAGTTGCAGATACGTTGTCCAAGCGTGTCCCCGAAGTACCGCTACCGATGTCCAGCTGGCGCGCACCTAGCATGATATTGGAGAAGGTCAGCTCAGCACTGCGCTGATCCATCTTCCCTTGCGCCTTTAGTTTGACGTCGAGAGCGTGAACGGCAACGCTGGATTGCTTAAAGCTTGGAACGATCCCATGTAGATCAAGCCCATCCACCTGGAGACGCCAGGGGGCCTGAGTAGCAACCTTAAGGCGTCCCTTCAGGTCCAGAGCCGCTTCGCCACGAGAGGTTAGGGTAAGGTCGAGAGGGAGCAGCACGTCCAGCTGATCAATAGGTGCAGGTGTCTGCGCCCGGATATGGAGTTGGTCGGGTCGTATACCCTGCGGGAGTTGGAGCTGCCAAGGTTGGTTCCTTATTGCAAGTTGCAGATCGGCTTGCAGGGCTCGAGGCATTACATAGCCGTGATCCACTGTAGCATCCACGCTGGCATCGCCTCGAAGTGATCCCAGTCCTGGCACTGGCCAGGCTTGGGGTAAATGCGCATCAAGCCGAATACTGCCTTGTGCATTAAGCAGAGATTGGAGGTCGTCAATTGTGTTAGGTAGGGACAACTGCCAGTCACCTTGTACTCGAAGAGCACCCGGCAGGGATTCAGCGTTCACGGCAGGCATTAGCCACCACTGGTTGATCCAGTCCAGAACCCAGGGGCCTTCATTAAAGGCAGGAATCAGGAGATCACCGCTCCAAGCCACTCCGTCGCCGTGGGGCGTTAGCGCAGTCCGTAGCACAAGCCTTGGCTGATCATCAATGGCAAGGTTGGCTGTCAGGCGCGGTGCCTCTGGTGTGCCCTCAAGCAAGGCCAGGGTTTGTAATGTGCGCCCCTCATGACGAAGCGTGAGCTCCAGGCTGAGGGGCAAGGCCTGGTTGTTTGCCTGGCTTGCACTCAAGGAGCCTTCCAACCTGCATTGGCCTTGTGCGCAGGGCAGAGACAACGTGAAATCAGGTGCATCCAGACGATCGGGTAGCCATGTCGGTATGGCGAGAGGAGCGTCAAGGTGCAGAGCGCCAATAGGCTCACCGCTGGTACCGTTTGGAATAGCAGCCAGCGCGAGCTCAACGTGATCGATCCTGAGATGACGCCCGGTCCACTCAAACATCAGTGGCCCGGTGTTGAGTGACTGCTCTGTACCATCTTTATCGGCTTGGACAAGCGATAGGCTCTGTAACCCTATCGAGTGAGTATTCAGATACAGCCCTTGTAGATTCCAGTGTGTAATACCCAGCGAGCGAATCAACAACGCAAAGCCGAGCGAACCGGATGCCAGCAATAACAGGAAAACTACACTGGCCCAGCCTAAACGCCGAAACCAGCGTAGGGCGCGAGAAGAATTGACGTTAGACAGTGGACTCACCGCTCGAATACAGGCTCGACGTTAGGGTGAAGCGTCTAAACCACTGAATCAACCCTGGTGCCTTCGTTTTGCATTAAATGCTTATTTTTTCTTGGTAATACCAGCCCACTATAAAGCAACCAAATTACTATGACACTTCTGTAATCAAGACGAAAAAGCCCCGGGCGTTTAACCCGGGGCTTGGCGAACACGCCAATGTTACAAGCAGAATGTTAAAACAAAGTTGAACACCAGGGCGGCGATGAAGCCGAGTGGCGCTGCCTTGAACAGGAGCTTGGGAAAGAGAGCAGAGCGGCTTTGTTCAGTGGGGCATGAGCCCAGCAGCAGGCTTCCACCGGAAGAGAAAGGCGAAATAGAGGTTGCCTGTGCCCCCGCCACGATGCAGATGAAAATGATCATCGGATCAATGGACAGGTTAGCGGCAATTGCGGGCACGATCGGGAAGAGCGCAGGTGTTACCACGCCCAATGTACTTGAGAACAAGGACATCAGCGCTGCGACCACACCAAAAGCAACAGGTACCAGGACGGCCGGTATATTGGCGCTGATCCAGGATGCCAGGAGATCAACCGTGCCGGCCTTGATCGCAACCGAGATCAGCATACCTACGCCGCAGATCATGATGATGGTAGACCAGGGGAGCGTAGCCATGACCTTGCGCTCATCGCCCAGCTTGAGAAGCAGTGCAATCACGGAGAAAACACTGGCGATCAGACCAATATCCATCTTCGAGTTGATAAAGCTGATCGTGTCATTCTGCGGGAAGACAAGGTGGGCGATAGGAGCCAGCAAGACAAGCCCCATCATTAGAAGGGTCAACCTCAGCGTGGTTTTCTGATCTTTCGTGAACGGCGTCGGCGCACTGATGTTGAACGCAGCCTCCCGCATGGATTGCTTGTGTCCGCTGAACAAGAGAAACCCGGTGATGACCAGTAAAGGAATCACGATCGTACTGGCGAAAATACCAAAGCTGTTTATGAAGGCGGTTTCTTCCGGAATTCCCGCATTCACCATCAGGCTGCGGAAAATGATCCCGCTTTGGCTGGAAACAAAATTGGCCCCTCCGAGGGCTCCGTAGTTCACCGCCATCGCGCCCACGATGAGACTCATGCCCGTACGTTCACACAACAGCAACGTGATCGGCGCCATGAAGGCCAGTACGGTATAGTAACCCGCGCCTAAGGCAGCAATCAGGGCGGCAGTAACAAAGACGGCGTAGGGCAGCAGATAGGGTACTTTTCTGCAGCTGTACAGCAAATGCTCCGACAGTTTTTCCAGCGTGCCGTTAACGATGGCAAAACTGTAGAACAGGCATACCGAGAAAATGATAAAGAAGATTTTGAGTGGCCAGAGGTTGATGACTTCCGACGGACTCATACCCATCACAAACGAGCCGATCAGGTAAGCGAAGGCGATAGCAAACAGGCCGATATTGATCCGGGTCTTGTACCCGAGAACAATGGCAACGGCAATCGCCGTCACGACGAGCAGACTCATCATAATTGTCTTTCCTTGTTGTTATTGTCTGGTTTTCAGGGCTTGAACTTGAACAGTCTGGCCGGGTTGTCCACCAGCACTTTCCTTCTTTCCAGCGCATCCGGGAGGAGGGAGGTCATTATTGAAAACTGGGCATCATAATCGGTCTGGTCCTCGAAGCGGGTATGAGGCCAATCGCTACCCCATAACAGCTGATCTGAGTGCCCATAGGCGTTGCGCAATATATCAATCATTTGGGTGGCTTGCTCTAGACTGGCCTTGCTTCGATAGGTGGCGGACAGCTTGACCCATATAGCCGAGTCAGGCAGGAGCGACAGGAAGGCCTGATGCTCTGGCGTTTCAGGATCTATACAGCCGGCGGGCAAGCCGAAGTGGTCGATTACAACATTGAGCCCTGCATCCAATAGCGTTGGAACGATAAGGCAGAGGTCTTCCATGGCACGCTGGATTTCGACCGACCAGTTTCGGTCTGCCATCTTCTTGAAAAAGGTTTGCCACCGTGGCTGTGAGTAATCCTCCAGCGGAAGTCCGACCAGGTTCAGTCTTATACCCACTACTCCTGCCTTTTCCAATTCATTGAGTTCGTCGTCACTGACTTCGGGATCGACTACCGCTGTGCCACGTAACCGTTCCGGATAGACCCGCAGCGCACCTACCATGAAGTTATTATTGGTCCCCAGGAAGCTGGGCTGTACCAACACGCCATGGGAAAGCCCGCAATGCTCCAGATGAGCCAGATAGCTTTCCACAAGGGCATCGTAGTCAGGGCTGTAGCGCCGGTTTTCGGTCAGGGGAAGGTCACGGGAAAAAATATGTGCATGGGTATCGATACCCGTGATGGGCATATATGGCTGAGACATGGGCACTACCCTTGTTGTGTGTTTTTGGCAAAGGTCATCACCGCCCTTGCCCATAAAACATATATTCATCTATATGAATAGAGGACCGTATAGCGATGCGTGTTGGCTGTCAATGCATCACCCGACGATGCTCGTGGTAAAGTAGGTCTACCAGTCGTTTGGATGACGATATGAACAACGCAAAGCTGGGACAGGATGAGCGTTTACCGCTCTATCAACGGTTGAGTGATGAAATACTGGCCAGGATTGCGTCAGGTGAATGGTTGCCAGGCCAGTCGATTCCCACCGAGGCTGAACTGACCAAGCTCTATGGCGTTGCCATCGGGACGGTGAGAAAGGCAGTGGATACGCTGGTGAGTGAGGGCTTGCTCGAACGAAGCCAGGGCAGGGGGACGTTTGTTCGTCGGCCAAGCTTCAATGCCTCATTCTTTCGTTTTTTTCGCCAGATAGATTCGTCCGGTAGCCAGGCTGTGCCGACCAGTCAGGTACTCAGCCGCACGCTCGAGCAGCCTCCTCAGGCCGTGATCCATGCACTAATCCTCAAGAAGCATGAGCAGGTAGTACATCTGGAGCGCGTCCGTGTCATCGAGGGGCAGCGGAAATTCTATGAGGATATCTGGCTTCCCGGTTCCAAGTTTTCCAGTCTTCTAGACGTAGAGCCGAGCAGGTTCGGCAATCTGCTTTATCCCTTTTACGAGCAGCAATGCGGCCAGCATGTCGCATCAGCGCAGGAAACGCTGACGGTGGAATCGGCTTCGGCTGAAACGGCTCGGATTCTGGAAATCGAGGAGGGCAAACCGGTTGTCGTGATCGAGCGTATCGCGCTGGGCTATGACCGGCTTCCCATTGAGTACAGAGTGTCTCGGGGTGCGGCAGAAGGCTTTCGTTACCAGGTCGAGATAACCTAAAGAGTCACTTTAAATCGGCCGTTTCCAATAATTATCCTGGACGTTCTCCACGGTATGTCTGATCAGACCACGCCCAATCTGCCTCTGGATGACAAGCGTTTTGCTGAGGTAGCCAGTCTTATTTCAACCGCTCGCCAGCGAGCGGTTCAGGCCGTCAACATCGAGTTGATCGATTTGTATTGGCGGGTAGGGGCGTATATCAGCGCCAAGCTTGAAACCGCGGAGTGGGGAGACGGGGTCGTCGATCAGTTGGCGCGCTATCTTGCACAGACTCAACCCGGCTTGCGGGGTTTCACTCGCGCCAATCTGTTCAGAATGCGCCAGTTCTATGAAGCGTACCGTAACGAACCATCACTAGCCGCTCTGGTACGGCAGTTACCATGGACCCACAACCTCATTGTTCTCAGTCAGAGCAAGCGCCCCGAAGAGCGTGAGTTCTATTTACGGCTGGCCATGCAGGAACGGTGGTCCAGCCGTGAGTTGGAGCGGCAGTTCAAGTCTGCACTGTTTGAGCGCTCCGTTACGCAGCCTGCAAAAGTCTCGGCAGCGCTGAGACAAAGTCATCCTGAGGCGATGAGTGTGTTCAGGGATGCCTATATGGTCGAATTTCTTGGGCTTCCGGAGGGACATGCAGAGGCTGATTTGCACCACGGACTGCTGCAGCGACTCAGGGATTTTCTGATCGAACTCGGGCGGGATTTCTGCTTCGTCGGCTCCGAGTATCCCTTACAGGTGGGTGGACGGGATTTCGCGTTGGACCTGCTGTTCTTCCATCGGGGCCTGAACTGCTTGGTGGCCATCGAGCTCAAGGTAGGCCGATTCGAGCCGGAATATCTGGGTAAACTCGAGTTCCACCTTGAGGCGCTGGACCGCACCGTACGCAAGGCGCATGAAAATCCGGCAATTGGTGTTCTGCTCTGTGCCAGCAAGGATGATGAAGTCGTTGAGTACGCGTTGAATCGATCTTTGTCGCCTGCGCTTGTAGCGGAATACCAGACCCATTTGCCTGACAAGAAACTACTGCAGGAAAAGCTGCATGAGTTTTATCGGTTGAATATTACTGGTGAATCAGAAAGCTGAGAGAAACCGATAGGCGGTCCGTTGCCCTGGCTAGACCTTATAAAACGCTTTTAGCGCGCTAGTTAGCCTAACCACCCGTCGAGCCTTGCCAAAGGTTATGAATCAGATGGCCGACACGTTCTGAATAGAACAGGTTGCTGATTCGAAAACTCTTTACGGCAAGTCCGCGGCGAGCCAGTAGAGATAGGCAACCATTCATTGCGCTGCTAAAGGTGTTCCGATGTCCAGGTCGATCCATAAGAAAGTCGCCTTGTTACGCAAGACTTTCTTTTATGTAGGTTGGTCTTTATTCTGGCTGCTTGTGTGGGACATAGCTGTCACAGCAGAGGCCATGCTGTACGTAAAAGACCCGATTGACTTGCCACTCACGCCCCTGACATTGCTTTGTTCAGCATTGATAGTGCTGATCAGCTTTCGTAATAGCAGTGCCTATAACCGCTGGTGGGAAGCGCGTACCTTGTGGGGCGCAATGGTCAATAGCTCTCGCAGTTTCGGCCGGCAGGTGATGACACTTATTGATGATGTGGGCGTAGGGCGTAATCGAGTAAAGATGGTTCTTCTGCTACGTCATATGGCCTATATCAATGCACTGCGCGCACATCTGAAGGGTACCTCATGCGCAGAGGCTGCGGGACCCTACCTGGCCCGGCACGAGTTATCAATGGCTGAAGGCAGCAGCAATTTCCCCAATGACATACTCAACGGTACCGCACAACTATTGGTTAGAGAGCTAAACCAGGGTCGCCTCGATAGTATCCGGTTGGCACGAATTGAATCGACTCTCGTGGATATGTCCAACTGCCAAGGCGGCATGGAACGCATTAACAACACGCCATTACCTTATCCCTATGTCTATTTTCCAAGACTTTTTACAACGCTCTTTTGCATCATCATGCCCATGGGGCTAGTCAGTACATTAGGCTGGTACACCCCTGTTGTTTCCTCTGTGGTAGGTTTCATGCTGCTCGCATTAGAGCGAATAGGAACCGAGCTTCAGGCACCTTTTGCCGACAGCCAGCACCAGATCGCCATGGATAGTCTGTGCACAACGATTGAAAAGAATCTGCGTTCTTTGCTCCAGGAAACGGCAGCGCATGTAGCGGAGGAGGATCTGGTAGAAGCTATCCGAACAGTGCGTGTCGAACCCGCTGCACCTGCAGAGACCAGTATCGTGAAATCCATCGCTAACCTGTAGGCAAACCGCCTCCTAGACTATGTTGCAGATGCTCGATAAATGTCCTCACTTTGGCTGAAAGGAAGCGGCGGTGAGGGTAAACAGCATAGAGAATGGGGGTGTAGCTGGTCTTCCACGCTTGCAGTAGCGGTACCAGGCGGCCAGCTTTTATGTCATCGCCAATGATGAAGCTTGGCTGCAGAATAATTCCATGACCTGCCAAGGCTGCAGTTCGCAAAACATCGCCGTTATTGGCCCGAAACATCCCGGATACCTTGACTCGTACTTCTTCTTCGTCGCGTTGAAAGAGCCATTCATTACCCTGGCGCGCGTACGTATAGTTGAGGCAGCGGTGTTGTCTGAGTTCCAGTGGATGCGCTGGCGTTCCATGCTGTTTCAGGTAGAGCGGTGAGGCACACACCACTACGCCGAGTACGGCCAGTTGACGTGCGACTAAGCTGGAGTCGTCGAGCTGGCCAATACGTACTGCCAGATCGAAACCTTCCTCTACAAGGTCAACGACTCGGTCATTCAGTTCAAGATCAACATATACCTCTGGGTATTGCTCCATGTATCGAGCAATTACCGGGGCCAGCTGCAGGATGCCAAAGGAGAACGGGGCATTGACCCGTAGCCGCCCCCGCGGATGCTGGACATCAGACTGCAGGGCTGTTTCCAGGTCATCAAACTCGGCCAGTAACGGAAGAATGCGCTCATAGAGTGCACGACCCGCATCGGTAAGGCTTAGCTTGCGTGTCGTCCGGTTAAGCAGTCTCGCATCGTATTTACGCTCAAGAAAGGCGATCAGTTTCGTAAGTCCCGAGCGGGACAGTTCAAGTCGATCAGCGGCCGCAGCGAATGACCCTAGTTCCACTACTTTGACGAAGGCAGATAGCGCAGAAAGCGTATCCATATCGATTTCCAAAATGTAAATAATTCATTTTTATTTAACCTATTTATCTCTAAAAGGGAAATACAAAGAATAGCGGTATCTGACCGACCGCACTTTTTTCTAAGGATTTAACGATGGATACTCGTACCGCTCCCTATGCCGCGCTCCTGTTGCGCTTAGCGCTAGGTATCATGTTTCTGGCCCACGGCCTTACAAAGCTGTTCGTTTTTACCTTGCCGGGTACCGCACAGTTCTTTGAATCGGTTGGTTCCCCAGGCGTGCTGGCCTATCCGGTTACGTTCTTCGAAATTCTGGCGGGTGCAATGCTGATACTGGGCATCCTGCCTCGCTGGGTTGCAGCCGTTGCGGCGGTACAATTACTGGCAGCCTCTTCCGTACACTTTGGAAACGGCTGGTCATTTACCGCAGCTGATGGCGGCTGGGAATACCCTGTTTTTCTGGCGGTCACGGCCGCTGCGTTGGCACTCCTGGGGCCCGGTGCCTTGGCTCTGAAGCCATCGCTTCGTAAGGATTAAGGTTCTAAACCGCGCTGCATTCTTGAGGAGAACACCATGAGCCGACTTCCCACGATTTTCATATCCCACGGTTCGCCAATGGAGGCATTGGATGCAGGGCGGGCAGGGCAGGCCTGGACGGAGCTTGCCGCGGCGTTACCACGTCCGCGAGCCATTGTAATGGTCTCCGCTCATTTTTCGGCGCCATATCCAGTGCTCGGAACGACCGCGCAGCATGACACCATCCATGACTTTTATGGCTTTCCTCAGGCGCTTTATGCGCTGCGCTACAACGCGCCGGGTGAACCTGACCTGGCTTTTCAGCTGGCAGAGGCGTTACAGGCTCAAGGGTTGCCGGTACGTATTGATCCTAATCGCGGGCTGGATCATGGCGCGTGGGTGCCACTGCGTTACATGTATCCTGATGCCGATGTTCCAGTCGTCAACCTGTCCATTGATGAAAACAAGGGCCCTGCCTATCACTACCAGCTCGGTCAGGCATTAGCGTCATCATTGGCTGACGACGTACTTCTTATCGCGTCAGGCAGTCTGACACATAACTTGGGCGATTTTCGCAGGCCGCACCGGTCCGTTCCCCGCTACGTCACAGACTTTCAGGCATGGATGCAAGACCGCTTGAAGGCTCGAGATATAGCCGCTCTGCTGGGCTACCGTGAGCAGTCACTGGAGGGCGTCCAGGCTCACCCGAGTGATGAGCACTTGTTACCTCTTTTCGTTGCATTGGGTGCAGCGGGTGAGCAAAGCGAGGCACGCGTATGGTTCAGCGAGATAAACCATCAGATATTGGCGATGGACGTGTACCGATTTGAGCGATCCGCTTGAGACACAGGTAAAAGAGCCCTCCGGCTGCAGGCTTTGCCTGATCTCGTGCAGCCTTTTCATTTTCTCGCTAATACAGGTAGGAAAAGTCAAAACGACTCTTTGAGCGTTTAGGCAATTGCCAAACCTTATCATTCACTAACGTCTAGGTTAGTGAGGATCAGCTCGGTGCATTCGCTTAGATCAGCGCTTGAGTGCGTCTTGGTCGGATAACCCATGGCTTGATATTGAGTTCGAACAGTAAGACCGCCGGTATCGCAGAAGTTGAACAGCCCTAGGGTCATGGTCTCTAACCTTAGGCATAAACAATGAATAGGGGAGACAGGCATATGAATACCGACGGCCAAGACATTTCGAAAGCACAGGGTTCGGATCCGTTGGCACCTGGAGACGAGGTGGATCCAGACGGTGACGCTATTGCCAATGACGACTTCTCAGCACCACCTCATGAGGAAGGTACAAAACGCTGATGGGGTATTGATGGGATGCTAAATGGCCTAGCCGCAGCTGGGCCATTTAGTAGTGGGTGCTGATGTTGCTGCCACAATGGAGCACCTTAAGCCACGCCTTTCAACACTTGAATCTGGAGACTTTCATGACCCGTGCCCCGCCGATACATGCTTCTACCCTTGACCCTGATCTAGCTGAAGACACTGTGCGTGATCAACGCTGACCCGTAATGCTGTCCCAAGACACTAATATTCAAAAAAAGTGAGTCTATGCCAGAGGGCTATGGGGGATAGATGTCAAACGGAAACAACACTGCAAAATCGGAATGCCTGGAAGACGTAATCGATGGTGTTATTGAGCTGGGTAAAGAGAAAGATAAGGTATCGGTTGGTGATATCAAACGTGAGATAGGGCAGCGTAGTTATGGTCCTTTTTTATTCGTCCCGTCTATCATCGAAATCAGTCCGGTAGGCGGCGTACCGGGCGCATCGACTTTCTTTGCGCTGATCGTTGCGGTCTTCGCACTTCAGATGCTGTTTGGACGTAATCATTTCTGGATGCCTCGGTTCCTGGCTAAACGTTCTGTTGAAAGTCAGAAGATCGAGTCAGGCCTGAACAAGGTTCGTAAAGTCATACGAGGGCTGGACAAGGTCATCCGGCCGCGCCTCGGCTGGGCTACGCAGAAAACCTTTGTTCGTCTTATTGCGGCAATATGCCTGATATTGACAACCTCTGTACCGCCTCTGGAGTTCATACCATTTGCTAGTCTGGCTCCATTCTCGGCTATTTGTCTTTTTGGTCTTGGGTTGACAGCAAAGGATGGCGTAGTCGTCCTGTTAGGTATGGCTGTTTCGCTGATAGCGTTCTATTTAGCGATTACAGGTGTAGCAGGAGGATAAGGGCCCATTTAGTGCCGCTGTAGAGGAACACAAGGTTCTTCAACGGATTCGTTAAGGGCGTGTCAGCCCGCAAAATTTCCGGCTTTTTTGCAAACCACCTTTCTAGTGTAGCAGTCGTTAATTCTCAAGCGTAACGAACGTCTACGCAGGTCTGAAATATATGTAATCAGGGAACGCCTCTGAAATCCTGGGAGTCGCAAGTTCTACAGTATCCACGGCATAGCTGCTGGCATATGAACCGGTTTCGATCATGATGGCGCCGTGTGCCTCGTGGATCGTTGGCCTTGGCATTCCATCCCCCTTAGATCAGGAGGCAAAATGAAAGCTGTCGTATTTCATGGTATCGGTGATATCCGGGTTGATGATGTGCCCGAACCCAACATTCAGGAGCCGACGGATGCCATTGTCAGGCTGACGGCTTCAGCCATCTGTGGCACTGATCTGCACTTCATACGCGGCAGCTTTTCCGGCATGAAAGAGGGCACCATTCTTGGACATGAAGGCGTTGGCGTTGTTGAAGCGCTGGGCAGCGATGTACGGAACCTGAAGGTCGGTGATCGGGTGATCATTCCTTCCACTATAGCCTGTGGAAGCTGTTCCTATTGCAGGGCTGGCTATTTTGCTCAGTGTGATGTGGCCAATCCAAATGGCAACCAGGCTGGTACGTCATTTTTTGGCGGTCCGGCAGCTACTGGTCCTTTCAATGGATTGCAGGCAGAAAAGGCCCGTATTCCCTACGCCAACATTGGCTTGATCAAGATTCCTGACGAAATTAACGATGAGCAGGCGATTGCCATGTCGGATATCTTCCCGACCGGCTACTTTGGAGCCGAGATGGCTGAAATCAAGGATGGTGACACCGTGGCGGTGTACGGCTGTGGTCCCGTAGGCCTTTTTGCCGTTGCCAGCGCCAAGCTGCTGGGCGCTGGACGTGTCTTTGCAATCGATTGTCTTGAGGACCGTTTGGAAAAGGCGCGCGAGTTGGGTGCTGAATGCATCAATTTCGACAAGGAAGATCCAGTACAGACCCTGGTGCGGCTAACCGGAGGGATCGGTGCCGATCGCGCAATTGATGCAGTTGGCATCGATGCCGTCCATGCACACAGTGGAAAAGCCGTCGAAAGTAGCGATATAGAAGGGCAGGAGCAGGAGGCTAAAGCTAATGCACCTGAGCAGAACCCGCAGAACGGTAATTGGGTTCCTGGTAATGCACCTAGCCAGGCACTGCAATGGGCTGTGGAAGGATTGGCCAAGGCCGGTACGCTTTCGATCATCGGAGTATATCCGCCCGAGTTTCGTGGATTCCCTATTGGCGCAGCGATGAACAAGAACCTGACGATTAACATGGGTAATTGCCATCACCGCAAATATATTCCCAAGCTGATTGATCTCACGTTGTCAGGCCGAATCGATCCGTCCAAGATCATTACCCAACACCAGCACCTGACGGATGCCTTGAGCGCTTTCAAAACCTTCGACAAGCGCAAAGAGGGATGGATCAAGGTGGAGTTGTTGCCACAATAGGTTACTTTCATTATGAGCTGGTCATTGTTTCAGGGCAGTGGCCAGCCGTTAAATAAGATGGATCCTTGCCCCGATCACATTGGTTTTGCTTGCCGGTATTGTCACCTGGACGTTTGGCTTGAATACGGTAAATGAGGAGCGCTGGCTGGAGCCGTCAATTGGAGGACCAATTACGCTGTTGCTGGTAGGGCTGATGATCGTCTTTTGGCGCGCTTTCTCTTGGACGCATCATTTTCTACCCCTATTTGCTGTACTCGGTTGGTTCATAGTGGCTTATGGGGCAAGGATCGTTGCGTTGTACCCTTTGGTTATACCGCCCACTCTCACAATTTCGCAGGCCTCCTCGGCCCCTTTGAGCCAACTGCTTGTGCTAGGAGGCTTTGCTATTCTGATACCCGTTACGCTTGTGTATAGCACCTTTGGCTTCTGGGTTTTTCGTGGAAAGATCAGGCCAAAGAACCAGGTGCCTACAGGCGATAGCTAAGATATGCGCCTATAAGCGTTAACTGTTTTTTTCAGTCATGTCGCAGCCTCCTGGAATAGGTGCCGGCCCAACCCGATCATCATCGGTATCAGCCTTATCGCCAGCCGGTGTATCAGGCGTTCCGCGTGGGCTTTGGTGTACTGGCTTATTACGTTCCTTGGTCATGACTACCTCACATGGCGAGTAGATAAGTTGTATTAATTGGAAAGGCCGCAGGTCTTGATATTCAACCATACAGGCACCATTGGTCTGAATTCGGGAAAACTATCGCACCCTTTAGATGTGCAGTGCCTAAACAAGGATCATCATTAATCCTAATAAGAGCCGCTAGCAAAACCTCATTAAGAGAGCCATGCAGCAGGCCAAGGATAAAAAATTTCAGCGAGTATCAAGCTTATGCTTGCCTATAAAAATGAGTTTTGTTAGCAGCTCTAAGTGGCCGCAGATTGTTCGAGATTATGTAGAGGGTATGGCGCTGCGCTGTAAGAGAGACATGTTTTTCGATCGAGCACTGTAAATTTACATGGCTTGGTCTTAAGTAGACTAGACGGCGACTGTTGAAAAGCAGTCCTCTCTTAGAGTCAGAGTGCAGTCGTATAGCACACAAAGGCAACGCATACAGAGAAAATCAACGTTAACTAATAACGGAATGCTTATAAAGCCTAAAGTAACTATAGCGTAGTGCTAGGTAGAGAAGCACGTAAATCTATTCTAGGTAAACCAGCGGATACTATTAAAGAGAGCGGTTTTGACAAACTTTACACGTTTTCATCAAAGCTCTTAATAACCCGCCTAGCCGTTTTACGAACCTTGCTTTTTTTCATCTCGCTCATTGAGAACCAGCGACAGGCGGCTATTTCATTAAGCGGCTCAGGTACTTCTTTATCCTCTATGAAAGTCTTGAATATATAATGGCAAGTCCGGGTAAGCTCCATCCTGGCTAAATAGGTAAATTCACATTTCTGTAACCCCGTTTCCTCGCTTAACTCACGTATGGCTGCTGTATCAGGTGTCTCATTAATTTCTATTTTGCCGCCAGGTAGGTTCCATTTTGAGTCCGCCTTACGAACGAGCAAAACCTTGTCATCTCGCTTGCAGATTATGGTGGCTCGAGCCGGTATTGATTTATCCATTAGAGCACTACTTCAGCGTTACTAAGACATATGATTTTTTCAGTTACTAAAGCAATGAACTGATAAATAGTTAATGGTTCCACAACTTATCTGCCGTTAGTCTGGTTGTCAGATCTAACATGGTTAGCCAAGCGCTCGAGTACCAGCCTCATTAAGACCTGACATCAGCTTCTGATAAGGATATTGTAAATAAATGCTGCTGCTTCGTTCAGATCATGGATATATCCGGATAGGCTGTCTGTCTACGTAAGTAAGCTAATTTTATTAGTGCTGCTCTTATGACTCATTTAAGACAACCTGGTAGCAGTTAGGAATGAATAGAGGATTTTAGGGACACTGATACCTAGTCTCAGGAAGGTTTCCTGAGCTGAAAGAGGAGCCATGCTCATGTTGGCAGTAAACTCATCTGGCAGCGCTCAGGAAGCCGTTGTCACTTTGTCTAATCGTGAGCACGCCCCGGAGCATGAAAAGCAATCGCATACCGAAATAGCAAGACGGGTCGCTATTCTCAGGCACAGTGTATTTGAAGGCGAATACGCCCCTCAGTTAGCCGCTGATAGACCCCTCTACTACGTTCCTTCGCAGACGATAGTAGGTGTGGAAGCTGCCAACGCGTTGAGCATAAAGACTGAAAGAGATCTCCTGGGTGGCGTTGTTCCTGAAGCCTTTATGGGTACAAAAGCGATTACTCATCCCCTTGTCAGCCCAGGTGCATATGCCCCAAAAGGATGGTCCTATGATCTTTGCAATCATCTAGAGGGCGTATGCCTGAACGGCTTTTCAGTCTTTAGCCAAGAGGATGCGCGAAAAGCAGCCAGGCGATTATTGGAAAAGGGGCCGTTTCGGATCAAACCTGTCAGGGCAACGGCAGGACGTGGGCAAATCGTAGTTTCCACACGTGCCCAGGCGGAGTCTGCTCTTGCAGAACAGGATAACGATGAATTGTCCCATTTCGGTCTGGTACTGGAAGAAGCGCTTGAGGATGTCACGACCCTAAGCGTTGGTCAGATAAAAATTGGTGATCACCTAGCTTCTTACTACGGTACTCAACGTCTGGTTCAGGACCACAACGGCTGCTGGGTCTATGGTGGGTCTGAGTTAATAGTAGTCAGGGGTGGTTTTGATGAACTCTGCGTGCACTCGCCCGACGCCTCGATAAAGCTTGCGATAGAGCAGGCTAGGCGATATGACGCAGCGGCTGCCATGTGTTATCCAGGCTTTTTTTCATCGCGCCGCAACTATGATGTTGTCCAAGGGCACAATATCTCTAACCAATGGGTTTCTGGCGTTCTTGAACAATCCTGGCGAATGGGTGGCGCAACGAGTGCGGAGATCCTCGCTCTTGAAGCATTTGCAGCCGACGACTCACTTCATATCCTCAAGGCCACGTCTCGAGAGTCCTATGACTACCATGAAAAGCCTTTTGCACAAGCCGTAGTCTTTTATCAAGGCCACGATCCCGAGATCGGTTTTATAACGAAAAGTGCGAGGCTAGAACCGTATGGCAACCCGTAGTGAACAGCTGGAGCTCCAAGTGGATGATGAACACATTGCTGGAACCTTCCTGACGCCCGATGCCAAGGTTCCCGGTGTTCTTTTCGTGCACGGTTGGGGAGGCAGTCAGCAACGTGACCTGGGCAGGGCCAAAGGCATAGCCGGGCTCGGCTGTGTATGCATGACTTTCGATATGCGTGGTCACGGTTTGACTCAAGACAAGCAGCAGCACATCACGCGTGAGGACAGTTTACGTGATGTACTTGCAGCTTATGATCGTCTGGCTAAACACCCTCAGGTGGACGCTGAGGCTATCGCTGTGGTCGGTACGAGTTATGGGGGGTACCTATCCGCCATCTTGACCTCAATGCGGCCTGTTAAATGGCTAGCCTTAAGAGTTCCGGCCTTATACCGTGACGAGGACTGGACGGTCCCTAAGCGGCAGCTCAACAAAGAGGATTTAAGCCACTATCGAAACAGCCGTATTCATTCCTCTGAAAATCGGGCGTTGGCTGCCTGCGCTCAATTCAAGGGTGATGTTCTGGTTGTCGAGTCTGAGCATGATGACTTTGTCCCCCATACGACCATCATGAATTACCGTGCGGCCTTTCAACATACCCGCTCTCTGACACACCGGATTATAGAGGGTGCAGATCATGGTCTAAATGGAGAGACCTATCAGCAAGCCTATACCGCTATTCTCGTTAGCTGGGCAACCGAGATGATTGTTGGAGCTCGTGTCGGTGGTGGAATGCCCGGAGAATTGTCTGTAGCAAGCACAACTAGTCTGTAAGGGAGGCAGCATGGTATGGCCGGGGATATTTGCCAATGTCCGTAGCCTTAAGCGCAGAGTATAAGAGGGGATATAAGCGCTCTGTACTGCCCGTCACCGTATTCTTCGGCTACCGGTGGCACAAAGAGAGCCCCTATATCAAGCAGCTCTACCGTTGCTTGAAGCGGTTTGCCCACTGCAGGGCAAAATCTTGTCGGTGAAATGCATTGACTGTCGCAGCACCTAAGAGCATGACAATCGCTCCTACCGTCGCCATTGCCATGTCTTTTTGCGAGTCCCATGGGTCCTGCTGGGCGCCTACAAATGCCTTAGCGGCATCGCCACCCAGATAGGCACCTCCGATCCATTCGATAAGCTCGTACACGGCCGACGACGAGAGTATGAGATTGAGCGTCAGGAAGTAGCTTAGAAAACCACGCACCGGGACTAATCGCAGTAAACCCTCGCGGATAGGGTAAGCCAGCAGCAAACCATAACTAAAGTGCACCAAGCGGTCGAACTGATTACGTTGAAACCCCATGGCCTCATCAAGCGTCTGGCCGGTTAATGCCTGCCACCAAGCATTGTATGGCACCTGAGCATATGTATAGTGAGCACCTACCTCATGAATGCAGAGAAACAGAAAAACCAGGCTGAATGAGGTACGTGAAAACAGGAATTTCCGGTGGCTAATCGCTAGAACCAACACAAACAGCACGACAAGCAGATTTTCCATCAGCCAATCCCCCCGTTTAACGGGAGAAATCGCCAGTAAAACCCAGATCGCTCCAAATACAACCGTTAGCGTCAGGACGTACCGACGATACGAATCCTCTCTCATGAAAACTCCTGACAACGCCTAAATCAAAACAGTCGGAAACTGGATAATGCTGTCCACTCAGCGCTCCGAGTGCTTACCTACTTCTATACTGACGTGCTTAGACGCGTGAAGATTCCTTGAGAGGCGCCTTTCCATAAGCGGCTGATAACCCGTCCCTAATGCTCATGCATGCAGGTTTTGGCAAGCCGGAAGCAGTAAGCCATCCCGCGGGGTTTATCACCTCAGGCAGGCTTTAAGCCCATAGGATTAGATATCGTCTGACTTGGTGGAGGGTTGGTCATTTAGTGGGAGTATCCGCGGTAGCAGGAAAAAAATGCTTAGTGCTAGGAGGGTACAAAAGATAGCTGCCATTTCCCGGCCCGAACCCGCCGCCATGCCGATCGCAGCGGTCAACCAGATCCCGGCAGCGGTCGTCAGGCCCTTCACATGATTCAAGTCGTGGCCTTTTATTATTGTGCCTGCGCCAAGGAAGCCTATTCCTGTAACCAGTCCCTGTATGACACGACTAAGGTCGGTACTACCAACTCCCATCATCGAAGGAATGAGGACAAAGAGGGCTGAACCCAAGGCAACTAGCATATGGGTACGAATACCTGCCGCCTTGCCAGATTGTTCACGCTCTAAACCCAGTAGCCCTCCTAAAAAGGCTGCCAGCGTTAGGCGAAGCACAAGACGTGTTGTCTGCGCAGGATCAAGAAAGTCGGCGAACTCCTCACATAGAGTGGCCTTGATAATTTCCCAAGCATCGCTCATTACACATTCCTATATAAGGGCTGTTCCGGCCCCAACAAGCGGCGCTGAGTCTGCAAAGGAAATTTAGCTGCAGACGCATGCACTTTTCGCTTTTAACCGCCGTTAACGATCGTTTGTCAAACATAGAATTTACTTTACTGTTTATTCACGGAGAGCAAGAAATCGCACACTACGGCTATTAGGCGTAAGCACCAATACGTCCCGTGTTTTTCGATGGTACTCTTTTCAGGCGGAAAGACTGGTTCTAGAAACCGGGTTAAATCGCTTCGAGATCTGACCGTTACTGTTCCAAGAAACAAGCGGGATGTTGGTCTGCACGCATGTCGTTTGAACAGATTCCTGGGTTGGTCCTGGCCGCGCCAATTAAATCAACGCTCAATATGACTGCACAAATCTTCCAGGTTCAACCGGAAAGAGGCTGATACGATACGAAGACGATCTGTTTGTTGCCGTCCATGATATCAAGGCGAAGGTCCTAACTATGACAGACGATAGGAAAAGTTGGGTTCATCTGAGCCAGGACGCCGAAACCGGTATCGAGACCATTCGTGCTCATTTTGAGGGTCATGCTTATGATCCCCATTGGCATGACAGCTATCTTGTAGGGTTTACCGAGCAAGGCGTGCAGCAGTTCAGCTGCCGCAATGCGCTGCACGTCAGCACCCCTGGTAAGGTCTTCATGCTTGAGCCGGGTGAGATTCACGACGGCCATGCGCCGGCAGAGGGTGGGTTTACCTACTCCATGCTTTATCTGGAGCCGCAGTGGATCGAGCGTGAGTTGAGGATGTTGCATGAGGATGCGCCTGTACAATGCCTTCCCAGTTTTAGCGCGACACTGACCGATCAGACCGAACTCATGATCGCTATTGCCGATGCGTTCAAGGCGCTCGAATACAATGAGTTGAGAATAGTAAGGCAGACCGCGCTGGATCAACTGCTGATCAAGCTGACCGACCATGTGAAATGGCGAATGCGGGGAGCTTATGATCCCAGACTTCCGTTGGTAGCTTATCGCGTTCGAGATTATCTTCACGCTCACATGCAGGACGATGTAGGCCTGGATGAGCTTGCCAATACCGTAGGCGTGGATCGATTTCGCTTGACCCGAGCCTTCAAGGCCGCCTTTGGTTTGGCACCCCATGCCTACCTCATCCAGCTGCGACTCGCCAAGGCTCGTTTTATGTTGGCGAAAGGCGATCAACCGGCCGAGGTTGCCATGAGACTCGGTTTTGCGGATCAGAGCCACATGGGCCGTTGGTTCCGCCGCGCCTATGGGCTGACTCCAGCCAGCTACCGCAAGCGCTGCTCAAATCTTCCAGACGCCTCACGCAGCTAACACCACAATCGACTTCAGCCGTATAACTGTGGAGTCGATATGATGATTTCTGTGCCGTTCATTCTGTTCTCTCTGGTAGCCTCCATCACTCCAGGGCCTACCAACATCCTGGTGCTAAGTCACAGTGCCCGCTATGGATTCTGGAAGGCATTACCTATTGTGCTGGGTGGGTGTGCGGGCGCGGCCGGTATCGTGCTGGTAACAGGCGTGGGGATTGGCGAAAGCCTGACGAGCTACCCGTTGATCCAGCTCGTGATGAGCACTGCCGGCGTGCTGTGGTTGAGTTATCTGGCCTGGCAGATCTTTAGCAGCCCAGCCACGCCATTGAATGAGATGAGTGAGTCCATGGCCAATGACAAGCGCGTCGGGTTTGGCGGAGCGGCTGGGTTGCAGCTGATAAATCCAAAGACCTGGATGATGGCGATCGCCGTTATCAGCGTGTTTACGCAAGCCGGGTCAGACAAGGCCGCGCAGGTGGTACAGCTGACATCTGTATTCTTTGCGATATCGATTCCGTGTCTGACGGCATGGGCAGTGCTGGGCGCTAGCGTTTCGCGCTGGCTCGATTCTGCCACCCGTGTCAGATACTTCAACCGTCTCATGGGCCTGCTGTTATTGGGATCGGCTTGGCTGAGCCTGCTTTGATGTTTGTCCCATAGTTAGGCCAGACAACTGCCTGGCCTAACTATGGCTGTCTTCATGTAGTACTTTCAGGATATTTGGCTCGAGCCAGCCAGCCCTTCCATAACCATTTTCTCTCATGAACATCCAGAGGAGCATCGAACGCGTGCAATGCTAGCCACTGGTTGAAACGCAGCTGTTCGAGTTCTTCGGCTGGCTTGCATACCGGCCCACCCAGAACCTGTTCGATATTGTTAAGCAGTGGGGCAGGTACCTGTTCGCGATACAGGCAAATCTGCTCTCTCAAGACATCCAGTGTGTAGGTGAGGATTTCCTTGTCAGAAAACTCAGGCACGGACATAAGATACCTCTTGCAGCATTGATCATTAAGCAAAAACGGTTAAATACGATCCGTCGCGATGTCACATGAAGCGGGTTAGTGCTGAGTCGTTAGTTGGGCAAGCAAAAGCCCCATTTCTTTTACCGGCACGCAGTAGTTCGGGTTACAGGCGCTAAGTTCATGAATAGCCGTGGTCGAGCTAATAGCCTGTCTTTGATCCTCTACGATGCAGATCCCCCCGGCGCCTTTGATGGCGCGCAAGCCCTCGACGCCGTCTCGTCCCGATGCTGATAACACCGCGCCTATTGTACGCGGCCCAAATACCTTGGCTGCAGAGGTGAACAGTTCATCTGCTGAGGCATGCTCATGCCTTGCGGAATCAAGCCGTTTAAGCCTGATCATGCCCTTGGGCTCTATAGTGACTTGATACCCAGGCGGAGTGAGATAGACGCAGCCCGCCACGAGTAGCTCGCCGGGTGTGCATACTTTTACGGGAAGGAAGGTATAGCGTCCCATAAGCGTTACGAGCGCTCTACAGGGCTGTCGGTTGCTACACGAAGCATCACAACGACACAGGTTTCCAGGCGGGAAGGAAACGTGCTGGCGAGCTGGCATAAGGCTCTAAGACCAGGAAGGGGGGAGGTAATAACTACAATGTTGTTGATTGAGCTCATCTTAAACTTCTCATGCAAAACGCTGTGAAAGCATGTCCTGATGAAAAGGTAACTCCGGCTTACTGCCCTCACGCTCCGTATGCGGCTGCGTACAGACGGAAAAACAACGGGAATAAAAAACTGTATCGCCGCGAGTACAACAACTTCGCCAACACACTAAACGCGGCGATACAGAGGAGCACACTTCATGAGCTATGACATCACTACAGAACAGGTTCAAATACAACCTGTATTCAATGGAAAGCTGGGTAAAAGATAAGTTGCAGAATTGCTAAGTTATTAAATTCTTTGAACTTTATTCAAATACAAGTTTTGCTAAGTAGATACCAGACGCTGATTAAGATAGCGCTTCGTTGGAACGGCGCAATTGTGCAGATTTGCTTTTTAATCTTCTACATGAAAATTGTACGTGTATAACCATGGACCTATCTGTTACGTCTTAACCTTGTAATATCTTGAAATATCCATCAATCCTTATATACGACTACGGCAGCTGAAACAGATAAGCTTTAGTCCCGGATCTCAGCTGCTACTCGCCGTCGACGTTGGACGTAAGCAGTGAGTCAATGGCGTGAGCGTTCAAGGGCATACGATGCTACCAGTCTGATCTACCCAGTGATCACACAGAAACAAGGCTTAACGCCCCCGTTTTGGCGAGTCGATATCGAGCAAGGTCTTCTGCCAGAAACAGCGAGCCCCGGTAATGGTGTGCAGCCTCACTACGGATATCCTCAATGGAGGGAGACTGCTCCGGATTGGCTTGATAGCGGGCGCTAAAGTGCGTCAGGACAAGATTGGGCAGCCCGCTGGATTGGGCAAAGCTCGCAATCCCGGCCGCTGAGCTATGTCCGAATGTATCGCCAGCCCTGTCTGCAACATCTTGTGTATATGTCGACTCATGAACAAGCACCTGAGCTGGCTGGCGAAAGGTCCGCAACAGCTCGGGCTGATCGTTGTCACCGCAGACGACCAGGCAGCGAGCCGCATGGGGGTAGTACACATAATCGCCGCTTTTAAACGTTTGGCCTTCATGTACCACATCAATGCCTTTACGCAGCTGTCCCCAGATTGGGCCGCGTGCAATACCTTCGGCATTCAATTTTTCAGTGTTTAGATGAGGTTCACGGGCTGTTTCGATAAACCGATAGCCGAAAGAGGGCACGCGATGGGAGAGGGGCGTAGCATCGACCGTCCACCGTGGAAATGCCCACTGCCCCAGCGCCTCAGCCGGCAGAAACTCTACGTCAAAGGGCAGGTACAGCTGGGTGAATTGTCGAGTCGCGTTAAACCATTCGGCAATGCCCGCCGGGGCAATGATGGGAAGTGGCTTCTTTCGGCCTGACATGCCTGCGCTGGCCAGGAGGCCTGGCAAGCCATAACAGTGGTCACCATGGACATGTGTAATGAAGATGGCCTGCAGATCATGCAGCGACAGACGTGTACGCAGTAGCCGGTGCTGAGTGGCCTCGCCGCAATCAATCAGAAACCAGTCACTGCCCATCTCTTCCTGTAGGGCAAGCCCGGTCACGTTGCGTTTCTTGGTCGGTACGCCGGCGGACGTGCCCAGAAATAGTAAATCCACAAATGCCTCTATTTATCGGTGCCGCACCAGTATCAAGACATAGTGTATATCGCAGATGGCTGCAAGGTGGTGAGCATGAGACTTGCCGACCTCCGTGTCGGCGTATTTCAGAACGCTCAGGTTCCAGGCGCGACGTCATTTCTGGCGATTCGGATCTCTTGCACCATAGCCTCGGAAAACTTCTGGGCGGCTGACCAACGCAGGTGGATTGCATCTATGAAGGATGTTTTGGCGGTAATCCATTCCTTGTCGCCATTCCAATACTGGGCCTTGGTTGGCGCCAGGGCGGTAGCAAGCTGCTGGTCGAAATTAGCCAGAAAGACACCTGTTGGATCTTGCTGGGCTTTCCAGTCAGGATGTAATGGCGTGGATACGACCGTTAATTGCCGTCCCTCCTGGTACAAACGGGTAGCCAGGGTTTGCAGGGCATTGAAACAGGTTGAATCCAGCGCTTCCGGGCGGCCATAAAGTAATTCACGACTGTTCACCGTATTGAGCGGGCCGTCCCCGTAGCGATTGAACACCAAGGGATCGAACTCGATACGGTTGGCGCGCTGATCTTTTACCTTCAAGGCATTGCGCATCAGCGAGCCGGGGGAGAAATAGTGCATGTAGTAAAGCCAGGGTGACGTTTTCTCATACACGTACTGATCAACATCGTTGCGATTGAATACGGCAGCCGAAACACGCCAGCAACCCGCAAAGTCCTGGGGGTCGACTACCATCAGGACATGCCTGACGGTAGGTTCCCGGTCAAGTAGCCAGTTGGCAACGTATACCGATTGATTGGCATGCAGACCACAGAAGGCGCCGTTCAGCGGGCGCGTACCTGGGGAATGCCTGACGATGGCATCACCATCGATATGCCGCCAGGCTACAGATGACCCTATCACCAGCAGGTCTGGCGATTCGATGGGGTTTTCACGTAGAAAGCTGAGTTTCTCATCAACGCACAGGCTATTGGAGAATGCCGGTGGGGGCAGGTTATCTGTGCCGCGCAGGCCGAGCAGCAGCATCCAGAACGCCGCGAGGGCACCCGCCATTCCGCCAAACAGTGCCAGCAGGTAGCCGGCAGAAATCCTGCTGCCGGAACTGGAGGTGGGCTTGTCATCCGCTGCTGAAGTCTTCATGACACCGCGGCTCCTTCGAGTTTGGATTGGATCAGCTGAGCGAAATGGCCCACATTCTTGAGTGACTCAAGCTCTGCGGTCCTGAACTTGATACCAAAACGCTGCTCTGCCGCCACGATCAGGATGACATGCGTCTGGCTGTCCCAGCCGTCGATGTTGTCAGCGGTCATGTCTGGGGTAAGCACAATGTCGTCGTCATCGAACACGTCGCGGAAGACCTGGGTCAGTGCGTTGAGAATGTCCTTATCGTTCATACGTCAGTAACCTCGATGAAATGGCGGGAAGTACGGGGTGAGAGCAGGTCATAACGCCAGAAGCTGGCGTTGGGGATAGCGCCTTCAGGTGCTGGGCAATGATCGAAGCCCAGCGCTGCATAATGTTCGGCAACCATGCCGTTCCGGTCGGTAGGGCGATATTCGCCGATGAGCGCTGCCCAGCCAGCTGCCGTCGCGCGTTTGATCAGTACATCGAGGACGGCCTCTTCTACCTGACGGCCCAGGACGCGACAGCTCATCAGCCAGGTATCGATAAGAAGTTCATCCTGAGCCCATGCGGTATCTGCGCGTGCGAGAACTACGCTGATCAGGCCGTTATCACCGAATTTGTCGCTCAGGCGCACCGCAAGGGCAACTGCACGATTATCTGCTGCAAGGCGTTCGACCTCCGCTTCGCTGTAGCGGCGCGTCGTAAGGTTGAACTGATTGGTCTTGTTAATCAGCTGCGTGGTACGGATCAACTCTGCCGGACCGATGGTGGTAGCGGTAAGAACCATTTGCAGACCGCGCAGGTAACCTTCCATGTCGGTTGCCTGGCTCATGGCAACCTTGCGTTCGGCGTTAAGGGCATAGTGACGGCTGCGTGCAGTGTCGTCTGTGGTGAACGAGACTGTCTCGAAATAACCGGCAGCCGCTACGCGAGCAGGGTAGTCGGCTACATCCTCGGGAAGTTCCGGCACCGCCACCTCGGGTAGCTCACGGCGAACAATGTCACGCTCAGCCGGGTTGTCGTCGACAAAGACCAGGCTGTCGAGGCCGATATTGAGCAGGGAGGCGATACGCCGCAGGTTGCCGGCCTTGTCTTCCCAGTTGGCGACAAAGGCGGCGATATCGGAGCGCTTGAGACCCATTTCCGGGTGGTCGAACGCCGCTTCAGCTACTGCCAGATCGTTCTTGCTACAGACCGCGAGAATGATGCCTCGTTTGGCCAGATTCCCTGCGTAATGCTGGAATGCCAGAAATGCTTCACCTGCCGGCGATCCCTGGCCTATCTGGATGCCATGAACACCATCGTCGCCAACCACGCCGCCCCACAGAGTGTTATCAAGGTCCAGGACCAGGCACTTGCGTGAGAGACCGACCCCGGCAGCAGCAACCCTTGCCAGCTGATCGCCATAAAGGGGGGCCAGCGTTGGGCTGACCAGCTGTTTTGCTTGGTGCCACCGCACAGGCTCAGCCAGACCGGTGCCATACATTCCTTGTGCAGCTTGCCACGCCAGGTCCATCAGCAGTACACCTTCTTCCCTTGCCGCTGCACGGATGGCGGTATTGAGCCGCTCGATTACGGCAAAGGGCGCGGCTGGAACATGGGCTTCGAATGAGCCGAACAGCAAGGGTTCTGCAGTGACAAGCGTTTGCTGAATAACCTGCGCTGCGTAACGTTCCCGGGCGAGGCGCCAGAGGTGGCGTAACTCCTCGATACGCGTCTCAACGGCGCTTGAAACCTGCGTCTCTGATGCATCCAGGGGCAGCTGCAGGGAAGTGTCTTTTGCATCCACGGCCAACAGAATCACCTGGGGGGCAAAGGACGATAGCGTAGGGTCGTCCATTAGTAAGGCCTGTCGATACATGCCATACGGGGCAACATACACGGACAAGGCCAGACGCCGGGAGAGGCCTGCTACCCGAATGGCAGGAGCGAGATGGTCCACGGTATGGGAGGAAAGCAGGGCGATGCGCAAGGGACGCAAACCCAGTGCTGCCAGATCTCCTGCTGTGGTGAGATCACTCAGTCCTTCTGCGGCAAGCTTATCCAGTCGGGCGGTAAGGGTGAAGTCCCGTCGAAATCCGGATAAATAAGCCGCCTGACTGAGCCGCTTGGCAGGGTCTGCCTCTCGCTTGGCCTCGCTGATCGCTGCGCCGAGATCTGGATGAGGGGGAAGCCAGGGTAATAGGTCCATCATGGAATGCTCCTGTTTCGACACTTAGAACTGGAAGTAAAGAAACTCGGTCGGGGCCGCAGAGAACGCAGAGGCCAATGCAAAAAAACCCAGTACACCCAAGGCAGCGCCTAGCACTGGCGTAGGCCGCCACGCCATGAAGGGGAACCAGTGTTCGATCCAGTTTTCCTTTGGCCGAAAGTTCAGGGCAGTGCGGAAGTGATGCATCCACTGGCCGATATTGGGCATGGTCCAGACAAAGGCCAGCAACATAGCGATGGCCAGAAAATCGGACTTGTCGAGCTTGGTCGAGACGTCGCTCAGGCCCACCATACCGGTGAGGATGGCCATGGCAGCGGACACGCTTTCGGCTCGGAAGAACACCATGGCCACTACTACACAGGTGAAAGTGAGCAGCAATGCAGCGACCTGATGGATTCGGTTATCACTGTCGAGCTTCCAGCCTTTACTGACCTTATAGGCGCGCCAGCCATGGGCGACCACAAGGTAAAAACCGTGGAGTAGCCCGAACGCTACGAATTGCCAGCCGGCCCCATGCCAGACGCCGGAAATGAACATGGTGAAAAGGGTAGGGTAGGCCACCAGCGCTACAAAGGTACCAAGCGACATTTTTCCGCGCTTGGGCAGGGACTTACCGGCAGCCAGCCGTGCACGGGTAATCCGCATGACGATGGGATTGTAGATATAGGCGGTCAGAAAGCGTGTCAGCGTCATGTGCCAGCGAGACCAGTAGTCGATGACGTTGCGTGCCTTGAACGGGCTGTTGAAGTTGGCCGGTAGGCTTATTCCAAAAAGAAGCCCCAGGCCGATCGCCATGTCGCTATAGCCGGAAAAATCAAAATAGATCTGGAGGGTGTAGGTAAGCGCGCCGGTCCATGCGTCGAAGAAAGAGGGCGTCACGCCGTCGGCTGCCAATGCAAACACCGGCGAAGCTTTTTCACCCAATGGGTCAGCGATAACAACCTTCTTGAATAGCCCCAGCAGGAAGATAGTGGTGCCAATAGTGAGATTATCCAGGCGGGGTTTGAAGTTGTTGCGTTCGCGAAACTGCTCCAGCATCTCACGGTGATGGGTAATCGGTCCGGCGATCAGGTGCGGAAAGAAGGTAATGAAAAGGCAGTAGTTGAGAAAATCATGTTCAACAACTTCACCGTCGTGTGCATCGACCAAATAGGCAATTTGCTGGAACGTGAAGAACGAAATGGCCAAGGGTAGAATGATGTCACTGACCGTCCAGCCTGTATCGAGCACATCATCAAGCGTACCGAGCAGAAAACCGGTGTATTTGTAGTACCCCAGCAGTGCCAGGTTGGCGGCAATACCTAGTGTCAGGGCCCAGCGGGAAGGGTTGCGAAGTAGATAGCCACCCAGCAGGTAATTAAAGATCATGCTTGCGGCCAACAGCGGAACGTTGGCTGGGTTCCACCAACCATAAAATACCAGGGAGGCGAGTGTCAGCCAGACGATCGCCAGGCGTTGTCGACCCGTTCCACCCAATACAAAAAAGCCTAACAGTACGACTGGAAGAAATCCGGCTATAAACGCAAACGAGTTAAAAAGCATCGTCCTGATCCTCTTAACAACGCCATTCCATGGCCAAGGGCTCGCCCGGCGACAAGCCAGAGCGGGGTGGTTTCCTTGGCACTGCATCATGAATGGCTATCACTGATATCCACCGCGGCCATCTACTACCGACCGCGCATAAGTGCCTTTCACCGTCGCGTACGGGGATTTTGATCCAAAACGTTTGTGCGCTCGGCCACAGAAAAATCCTATATCTCCGTGTAGCACCTATGCTTAGCGCTTGCCAAAAAAGCTCGCCGCTTCAAGCGGCAGATTTGCTTATTTGTGTGATCTAGTTTGCTTTATGTGGAAAGAAAAGCGCCGTTTATTAATGTTCTGTTAATGAGTCTTTACCAGACTGCCCATAAATTGTGACGGCTATCACTCATAAATGGGGCGCGGTTGTTGTTGCTCCTTAAAACAAATAACGGAATTACAAAATAATACCAGCCCTATTAACAATTTAAGAAAGCTACCAATCCCAAAGACATAACCAAGTAATCAGAGACGTAAAAAACAAAAAGGCCACCATTAGGTGGCCTTTTCGCTAAACAGACGATTAGCGTTTGGTGCGGGTGGTAGGATCGACATCGTCCATATGATCGGTGCCACGCATGCCAGCCCGGGTTGCGACATTGTCATTTTCGATGTCTACATCGGTACGGCGTACTGTGTCACGAACCGTTTCGTTATGATGAGTCGTTTCCTTACCTACCACGACTTCTTCCACGACTCGAGCGGTCTTCTCAACAACGGCTTCTTCTGCCGTTTCCTGGATCTCTACCGTTCCAGATTTGAAGGCAGAAAGATCGTCAGTGGAGACTGGGCGGTCGACAGGGCGACGTTCGATAACGGCATGCTGTTCGCTGAGGTTGACCGTTTCTTCAACGGGACGCTCACTCATACGTGATACCACTCGTACGCGGCCCAGGCTGTTTTCACGTTTGCCAACCTTCAGCTCTTCTTCCATGACTGGAATGGCCGTGCGGTCAGTCGCTTCAGTAGGCGTCTGGTCAGCGAGGGTAGTGGACCCTGCACCCAGTGTAGAAGCTGTGTTGGGGTAGTCACTCGATACCGGTCCGGTAGCGGCGCTGGTGCCCATGGTGGTCGCTGAAGAGCCGATCGCACCCTGGTTGCTCCAATTGGCGCTGCGCTCGTCGATATCAATTGCGCCATTGCGCTCCATGATTTCTTCAACGACACCTACTTGTGCGTCGTCATTGACGGTAACAGTCACTACAGTGGATCCACGGCGTACTGCTTCAGGATAAGTATCGGCGTAGCGGCTATTATGGGTGTCGCTGTCGCTAAAGATTGAGCGGAAGAAGCCGCCGATCTTGTCGGTCATCGATTCATCGTCGTGAGTACGGGTGTCGGACCGCATGGAGGTATCTGTCGTGCCGTCGAGCACGGGGGATTCGTTAGAGGCGGCCATACGGATGTTCGTTTGGGATACGCCTTTAGACAAAAGCTCACGCTTAACCTGTTCTGCTTCGTTAACGTGGTCAAATGCTGCAACTAGAATGTGCTGTTTCATAAAGTCACCTTTCGTTCTCTTCGGCAGCTGTGCTGCGATTCGATTGGGCGGTGCAGACTGCGATTACCGCGCGGAACCGGAGTGATCTGACTCCGGATGAGAGTGGCTGCGTTCTACAGTCACGTTTTCGCGTTTCAATGTGACCGGCACGGTACGTTGTGCTTCACGAGTGACGCGTTGGACATGAAGTTCTTCCTTCAACATCAAGCGTTTTTCAACAACCAGAATTTCTTCGAAAACAGGGATGATGGTGACATCACCGTCCTGTCGCACCTGTGGAAGGTGAGCGGGGTCGACTGGCGTGTCGAATTTGACCCGTTCGATAACCGTTTCCTCATACCGCAAGGCGTCAGAAACGGTGTATTCCTTGGACTCGACGGTCTTGTTGATCCGGACGCGGCCGGATTCGACAGTCTCTTTATGAAGCTCGGCACGCTCTTCAACGATAGGTATCGTTTCGGTTGCTTGCCTATCAGACTGGTCGTTGTTCATCCGTCTATCCTGCTGTTGATTTCGCTCGGTGTTTTCATGCCCTTCGTGAAAATGGAGTGAGTCATGAACGGTTCGTTCAGAGAAACTTACGAGCGGTAGAGCCGGTTCTAGACTGGTTGAGAGCTGTGTCTAAAACCAGAAGATTTACAGGAACGTAAGCGGTCTGTAGGAGTCGGCCCAATGCAACCGAGCAAGCGTAACGCTGTTAAAGGAGGTGATGAGAGGAGGCGGACGCAGAAACGCCCGCCGACATGAAGAAAGGACCTAAGCGCTTAGATGACGCATCCATGCCAAGCCTTCAGATGTATTTCCACGGGGACGGTATTCACAACCGATCCAACCGGTGTATCCCAATTCATCAATCAGCTGGAACAGATAGGGATAATTGATTTCGCCGCTGTCTGGTTCGTGGCGGTCCGGTACGCCAGCTATCTGGATATGCCCAATACCTGCTATGTAACGACGTAGTTTTGCAGAGATATCTCCTTCTACGATTTGGCAGTGGTAGCAATCAAATTGGACCTTGAGGTTGGCAGCACCCACTTCTGAACAGATGGCCTGAGCCTCATCCTGCCGGTTCAGGAAGAAACCGGGCATATCACGCGTATTGATAGGCTCAATGACTACCGTCAGGCCACTCTTGGCCGCTTCCTGTGTCGCATAGGTGAGGTTTTGCAGGTATACCTCACGGTGTGTTGCGCGATCTGCGCCTGCCGGCAGCAGCCCGGCCATAACATGAAAGCGGTCATTACCCAGAGCGGCAGCATAGTCCAGCGCACGGGCGATGCTATCCCGAAATTCAGCTTCGCGGCCGGGGAGGGAGGCGAGACCGCGCTCCCCGGTCGCCCAATTCCCAGGCGGTGCGTTGAACAGCACCTGGACAAGTCCGTAGTCGTCGAGCCGTGCCTTGAGCTCGGCAGCTGGGTAGTCGTAAGGAAACAGGTACTCGACTGCCTTGAAGCCATCGGCCGCGGCCGCAGCAAAGCGGTCGAGAAAGTCGTGTTCGGGATATAGCATGCTCAGGTTTGCAGCGAAGCGGGGCATGGTCTCTCCTTCGAGTGTTCAGACAAAGGGCCAGAGCAACAGGGTCAAGATAAACCCCAGGGAGCCCAGCAGTGTGGTCAGTACGGTCCAGGTTCGCAGGCCGTCGCCCACGTTCAGCCCAGCCAGTTTAGTGAAGATCCAGTAGCCCGCATCGTTGATGTGAGACATGGCGAGCCCGCCTCCGCCCATGGCTATTGTCAACACCACTCAGGAAACAAGCGGCATTCCGTACGGCTCGCCTTGCCGTGAGCACCTGAAAGCCTGTCAATCTTGACGGCAGGCTCTCAAGTGGCCCGCTCCGACGTCCGTCGCCATTGACGGCTCAGCCATCGCCAGGCAATCCAGCCCAGACCCAGCATATAGGCGAGGCTGCCAGGTACCCACATGATGAGGCCTGCCAACTGTTGGTCAGACAGGTCGCCTGATTCGTGGTAAAGCGTTTGGGTACTGAAGGTGAGAAGCGCGCCCAGTAATCCGGTATGCATGAGTGTGAGCAGAAGCGCAAGCAACACCTGAGGAACACGCGCATGACTGGCATGCAGGCACGACCACCACAATAACCAACCGGTAAAAAGAAAGCAGATGTGTTCGGTGACATGCCACCAGAGGTTATCCAGAGCGAGCTGGTAAGGTTTAGGGGCATGCCAGCCCCAGATCGCCAGCGCATGGAGCAGGGCTGCAGCTGTTGGATAGCGACCGGCCTTCAGGATGGGATGCCAGACGCGTCGGCCGCGTCCACGTAACGCAGCCTGCCACTGGGGCAGCGGTCTGGCGAGCGCCCACAGGGGCGCAACGATAATCATATAGAGCATATGCTGGACCATATGTATGGCTGTACTGGTTTCCGCCCAGCCATCGAACGGGCCAAACGTTGCCAGGGCTGCGACGACCATGCCGGCATGAAACCAGAGCGCCTCGCCTCGATGAGGCGGAACCCGGCGCTGCCCTATGTAATAGAGCCCCCACATGGCAGCCAGCAGTACAGCGCAGCCCCATATAGGTAGACGTTCGGTCAGATGACCCTCTAGTAACCCATGACCATAGGCCGAAGGTGCAATACCCAGCAGGATTATCAGGGCTAAAGGCATGGCGGCATCAACAGAATGGGAATACCTACAAACAGCGTGGCGATTGCGCTGACCAGGTGCAGTCCGGCGCCCAGCGTTGCCAGGAAGCGTTGCCGACGTGCCTCCTCGGAATCTCCTAGGCCAATAGCCTGCCAGCAGCGCCGCGCATTCCACAGCAAAAAAACCAGTGTGGCGAGCGTAAGCAAACCCAGCATGAGGTTTATACGATTGAGGGCACCAGCTTCTGCAGCAGGCGGCGTGATCTGGCAGGCTACTGTAAGCCCCCCATAGATAGAGATAAACCACACGCTCCAGACAACAAGGCCTGCAACCAACTGCAAGGGATGGGCTGGACGCATCAGTAAGGATTCCAGGTCAGGGGAAACAGCACCGTGGCGATGTAGCTGATGGTAACTACCGTTGTGGTATAAACCCACCACTGCAGCACGATCTTGGGCTCATAAGGTGCATTGATCCCGACATACCCCCAATGCACCCGCAAGGCCTGAAGTGCAGTAGCCAGGACACCTACCACGGCATGGAGCAGGCTGTAACCCAGCATGGTCAGCAGCACGGCATCGTGGGTTGTTGCGGTAGGCTTCAAAGGCGCTTCAATGATTACCAAGACCAGCAGCAGCGTATGCACCAGGCCAAGCACAGTGATACCTGCCAGTTGAGGCCCTAGGTGCGTAATGTGCTTCTCCCTAAGCTGATTCACGACACGGCGCAGCCAGCCGGTGACGATGAATGCCGGCAGCAACGCGGCCAACATAAGTCCATGGTTGAGTGGGTTCTGCGAAGGAATCTGCCAATTGGGCGACACGCTCCACAGGTAGAACCAGCCGAACAATAGCGAGAGGTAAAGGGAGCCGTTGGAAATCAATGTGGTTCCCATGCCCCAGAGGCCCGGACCGTCAAACGTACGGGAGTGCAAGGGAGGCTCATCCGGCTGGGTATGCGCATCAGGCGCTGCCTTGGGATGAGCGCCGTTTTCCCAGCTCCAGCGCAGACAGATGATCAGCGCCGCCAGCGCACCCAGACCCGCTAACGTATAGGCACTGACTAACAGGCAGATGCACATCACAGCCAGTACAGCCGAAAGCACAAAGGGCCACATCGAATTGCCGGGTAGGTGAATCACATGGCGTACCCGTCCGGTAACCGGATCGACACCCCAGGTTTCGCGGCGACCATGACTACTGACCGAAAGGCCATATTCGCCATTGGCGATCGCTTCCGGCAGATGCGGCTGGTCCCACAACGGATGGCGGGTCGTCACTTCCGGCAAGCTGATGAAGTTATAGGCAGTGGGTGGCAATTGCGTTGCCCACTCCAGCGTATCCGCCTTCCACGGATTCTTACCGGCCTTCTCGCCAAAGCGGAAATGCAGGAACAGGTCGAGCAGAAACGTTGCAACACCAAAGGCTATGATGAAGCCGCCAATCGAGGAGATCAGGTTGGGCAAATCCCAGCCCAGGCCGCTTTCATAGGTATAGACCCGCCGTGGCATGCCCATAAGGCCCGTCCAGTGCATGATCAGAAAGGTCATGTTGAAGCCGATGAAGGTCAGCCAGAAGCCCCACCGCCCAAGCGTCATGGAGGGCATCCGGCCTGAGAAATGGGGTAGCCAGTAGTAGATGCCGGCCATCAGCGGGAAGAACATGCCGCCTACCAGCACATAATGAAAATGGGCGACGACAAAGTAGGTGTCGTGCACCTGCCAGTCGAACGGCACGAGAGAGAGCATCACGCCTGTTAGCCCACCTGCAACAAAGATGACGATAAACCCTACCAGCCAGAGCATGGGCAGCTCGAATCGAGGCTTACCCAGCCACAGGGTCGCAATCCAGGAAAACACCTGAATCCCTGTTGGCACTGCCACCAGCATGCTGGCCGCCGAAAAGAACAGTTGCGCCAGTTGGGGAATGCCGATGGTAAACATATGGTGTACCCATAGACCAAAGCTGATGAAACCAGTCGTTAGCACACCCAGTACAACCCAGCGGTAACCCACCAGCGGACGCCCGCAGAACACCGGGAGAATGGTCGAAACGATACCGGCGGCCGGTAAAAAGATGATGTAAACCTCAGGGTGGCCGAACAGCCAGAACAGATGCTGCCACAGCACAGGGTCGCCCCCGCGGGCCACATCGAAAAAGGGCAGATCGGCGGCACGGGAAATCTCCAGCATCAGGCTTGCCAGTATCATGGGTGGAAAGCCGATCAGGATCATCATGGCTACTACGAGCATGTACCAGGCGAAGATCGGCATCTGGTGTAGTCCCATGCCAGGGGCGCGCGCTCGAAGAATGGATACGACGATCTCGACGCCTGCCGAGATAGCGGAGATTTCTACAAAGGTAATTCCGATCAGCCAGAAGTCCGAGTTGAGTCCCGGTGAGTACACCCGGTCCGACAGGGGCGTGTACATGAACCAGCCGGCATTGGGAGCTACATCCAATAGCAGGCTCGACAGCAGGATCAATCCACCGAACAGGTAGCACCAGTAGCCAAGGGATGAAAGGCGTGGGAATAGCATATCGCGTGCGCCCAGCATCTTGGGTAGCAGGTAGATGGCGAGACCTTCCAGAATCGGTACGGCAAACAGAAACATCATGACCGTGCCGTGCATGGTGAAGACCTGGTTGTATTCGTCCGGTCCCAGAAATGTATTGCCCGGGATGGCCAGCTGGGTGCGAATCAGCATGGCCAGAAGCAGTCCAACCAGAAAGAAAAATAGGCCCGTCACCAAAAAACGCACCCCAATGGTGGTGTGGTTGACGATACTGAGTGCGCGCCAGCCACGGGGATTACCCCAGACCTGATCAAGATCCTGGTGAAGACGATCCTGTTCGGCCTGCTCACCGTGGGTATGGGTGGTCATGTCGCTCATGGGGTGAGAGTCTCCAGCCAGTCGGCAAGTACATCGAGTTCCGTATTCCCCAGGTGATCCAGCGGCGGCATACGGTTTTCCGGCTTGAGGGTCTGATGCTCTGAAAGCCAGCGGCGAATGGCGCCTGGTTCATTTTTGAGCACTCCGGCGCCCAGGTGGCTGCGGCTACCTACGTCGCCCAGATCCGGCCCTATCAGCAACGTTTCGCCTGTGATCCCTCCAAGCGGCGACTCAAGTCCGCTGACCTGATGACAGGCGGCACACTCGCGCTCAAAGAGGCCTCTGGCTTCGGGCTTTGGCGCAGGCGCCTGCCATTGCTGTCGCGCCTGGATCCAGGTTTCGAAATCCTCAGCTGTCTGGACCTCGCTGTAGAGAATCATGTGGGTGTGCTGCATGCCGCAGAATTCGCTGCATTGCCCGCGGTGTGTCGCTGGTCGGTCCGCTTCCAGACGGATGACGTTTGTGCGGCCGGGAATCATGTCGATCTTGCCGCCCAGGCGCGGAATCCAGAAGGAGTGGATCACGTCCGCGCTGCTGACGTGAATATCCAGCGGGCGACCGGCCGGAAGGTTCATCTGGTTGGCCGTTACCACGCCGCTTTCGGGATAGCGCACTTCCCACCACCACTGATGACCGATCACCTCAACTTTGAGCGGCTGTACGCCTTCCACTGGCAGCGGCAGCATGCGTTTACCCTGAGGAATGCCAAAGCTGAGCAATAGCACGATACTGACGCAAGGCAGCACAATGCCTCCCCAGACAATCCAGCGGCGGTTGTAGCGCGCAACCTTTTCCTCCGGTACAGCTGCCGGCGGGCGACGCATTCCGATCAACCAGAGCGCTACTACACCTATCAGGACGACGGCGGAGAAACCAAACATGGCCCACCAGGTCCAGGCGACGGCCCGGGCTGCTGGGCCATAGGGGTCGAGCATGGACTGTGTACCGCTACAGCCGCTTACCAAGGGAACTGTCAGTCCCCATGCGGTCCATTTAAAGGTCTGCCATCGACTGGAGAGTCCTGCATGCCTGCGACCGACAACATCGAAAGCCGCGCCGCCGTAGCGGGCCACCCGATTCATCCCATGCTGATTCACTTTCCCGTCGCGGCGCTGATCGCACTGGTGGGTGCCGATTTCGGCTTCTGGTGGACGGGCGATGAGTTCTGGGCACGAGCCGGACTGTGGTTGGCAGGTGTAGGGGCTGCGGGTGGTTGGGTAGCCAGTATCGCCGGACTGATCGACATTACTACCGTGGCGGATATACGCCGACGTATTACAGCATGGTGCCATGCCATTCTGGCCGTAATGATGTTGTCCCTGGCTTCGCTCAACTGGATGGTGCGGTATCAGGGGGGTGAAGAGCTCGTGCTCTGGAGCTTTTACCTGACCGGCGTTACCGCTGTACTGATTTCCCTTGCCAGCTATCTGGGAGGCCGTCTGGTCTACGAACATGCGGTTGGGGTGGACGTGGAAAGCTGATCGGTTGGTCATGCGCCGCTCCAACCTGGCTTGGCCAGGACAAGATACAGCGTGCCCCCGATAGCCAGACTGAGCGCAACCGCCAGGCCTATGCTCCATGCCCGTATGGTCCTGGGCGTCAGGTTATCGCTTTTCAGAATCAGCGCACCACATAAGGCGTGTCCTACTACCATGACGGCTACCAGGCTGAGCTTCAGGATCAACCAGGGATCGAAAAGGCTGTGACGGATGAACAGAAGTGTTCCGCTGATAATCGCTACCAACGCACAAGGGGTGGCAATGAGCGTGAATACATAGCGCAGCAGCTCAGGCCTTAGCAGCTGTAGGGCCGGAACGGGAGCGTCTAGCTCTGAAGTAATGTCGCCTGTACCAGACCGATAAGGTCTGTCGGCCTTGTGTATGTCATGAACCTGGGCCATCAACAGGCCCGGTAGATAGAGCAGGCTGCCGCACCACCCAATCAATCCCAGAAAATGCAGCAGCTTCAACAACGGCATAAGTCGTCCTAATGATCCAGATACATGCTGGCCTACGGCCGGTCCTTGGGGTCCGACCCCATGAGGTTTGCAGATGTTCGGATCAGGGCGTAGCGGGTTGTAACATGAATTGTATGGATCGGTTCAGGCGATTCCTCACCCATGGCTACAGTACCCAGCCTGTCCGGGAAGGAAAAGAGAATCCATCATGAGGCCATGGCCTTCGCCTGAATGGGTTTCTGGCTTTTCAGGCAAAGGCTTCTGAGCGTAGAGCAAAGCCCGCCAGTGCGGGCCTTACGTTAAAGAAAGCGACAGCTTTTTACGCTGTCGCCAGGCGCATCTCCATATCCTCTGGAGCACGATTGGGTGGCCGGATAGTCGCGTGCCCCTGGCTGGCCCGGTGGTGCTGGGCAGCCTGGTAAAGCAGTTGGGAGCCCTGGAGGGAGAACCTTGGTTCAGTGCTCGCCTACGCGTTCAAGGTCATCGGCAATCAGCGAGATAAGGGCATTCTGCTGTCGACCGGAAAGCTGGCGGAAGCGCTGGAGCAGTTCCCGTTCGTGCAGACTCAGGGTCGGGCTGTCCATGCGCATGTCGGGATCAGCTTCCAGAAGGCCGTCCTGCACCAGACTATGCTCCAGGTACGAGATGATTTCGGAGTTCATGCTGCGGTGGTGGTTGCGAGCAACCTCTGCAATACGCTCACGCATGCCTTCAGGCAGCCGGAGGACAAATTTTTCGGCGGTACGGGTCGAGTAGGATCGAATGGCTTGTGGCATGAGTCTATTCAGCTCCGTGCTGGGGTAGGGACAAACAGCTGTGCAGTGAACCGCTCCAGCCAGGTTTCGACACGGCCCGGCAGCTTGTGGCTATCGAGCCGTGAAACACTTAGATGATCGACAGCAACAACCGGCCGGCGAAGAACACCAGCACTAGCCCCATCGTACGTTCGAACCAGTGCCCCATGCGCAGGAACAGTTGTCGCACACGAGGGCTAGAAAACAGAAAGCTGACGATCATGAACCAGGCTGCGTTCACACAACACATCCACAAGCCATACAGCGCCTGGATTTTCATTGGGGTTTGTGCGCTCACCACGGTAGTAAAGATCGCCAGAAAAAACAGGGTTGCCTTGGGGTTGGTAGCATTGGTGAGGAACCCAATACGGAATGCTTTGCCGATGGTTTGCTCATCGACAGCCACCGTGCCGCCTTGCACTTCATCCAATGCCTGGGTCGGCTTGCTTTTGAGCAGGCTGATGCCTAGATAAAGGATGTAGGCGCCCCCAATGACTTTTGCAACACTGAGCAGCCAGGGAGTGGCGTGCATCAGGGCACCGATGCCCAGCAGCGTATAGAGCACATGTACCGAAATGCCTGCTCCGATGCCCAACGCCGTAAACAGCCCGACCAGACGTCCGTAGCGAACGCTCTGGCGTACCGTGATGGCAAAATCGGGCCCTGGTGCGACCACCGCCAGAAAATGGATGATGGCAAGGCTTAAAAATTCGGTGAAGTAAGAGGACGTCAATTTCAACTCCAGAAGGTCAACGGACTGCCAGCGCCTCGGTATCCAACAAAACACGACAGGCTGAGGCGTAAATGGTCCGAACCGGGAGTGACCGCATGCATCTTTCTTGAGTTGAAGAGAATGAGGTCACCCGGCTCCGGTCGGATTTCAACATCGGGTGGTCCCAGCAGGGTGGGGTCTATCCCATAGCTTGTGCCACGCAGGGCGTCGAACTGATCGGGCGTAAGCTCGGTTCGCCAGAGCTGCAGGGCGCCGCCCTCGCTTGGCATGTTCAGGTAAACGTTGCAGGCCATCTGGGCCTCAAGGCTCATGGCCTCGATGCTCTGCGGAGCATCCTTGGCAAAGATGTCGTGATGGGCAAGGAAGCGAACGCCCGGTTTGACGACGCGGGAAAGCCCTACATACATCTTGCGTCCATACAGGGTTTGCAGCCGGGCGCCCGCAGGCCAGACTTCATCGAGCGTGCAGCGCAGCAGATCGATAGGGGACAGATACGGCTGGCAACGCCGTCGCAGTTCTTCGATGTTTTCGTAGACGCTTTCAAAATAGTCCGCCAGCCGGGGCGGCTGATTTTCAGCCTCGTAAAAGGCCATGCCGATACGGCCGATACTGGGTGCGTTAAGGTAGCTTTCGAAACCCTGTCCGAGAATTTGCTGGGCTATCTTCGACGCCAGTTCCTGAGGAATGAACTGCCTGACGTGGATCGCCATGACCTCTTCGTTAGCGAGAGCGTTGATGGACGACGTCTCGAGACGCTGCTTTTCAAGCATCATGAGCAGGTTCCTTGGGTGATAGGGTGACTTCCTGGTGTGCTCGTATGGTTGTTACACGTCGCAGACCCTGACCATCGTGTGATCACGTCATGGGGAAGTCACATCGTAATGAACGGAGAGTTTTCCTTTCTTTTCCTTGAGCAGGAGATCCTTCAGTCCGTTAAGCTCCCGCGAGGAGCGAACATGCGTGCCGCCACAGCCGTAAGGCGTAAAATCGCCAAAACCAACCCTACGCTGGCCTTCGTCATCGAGGGTGATGCTGACCGGTAGATCCTGTTGCACGTACTGGTCGAAATGAGATTCCAGCTGCTCCGCATCCAGAGGCCGAGCCTCCTGACCGGGCATGAACTCAATACGGCCTTCTCCTGGCCAATGGTGTGCCTTGACGGGTCGCCAGCCAAACGCCTCTCCGATATGACCGATCAGATGACCGGCCGAGTGCAAGTGTGTATGCAGTCGACGTCGGTTCTCATCGACACGGGCTTGCACGGAGCCCAGTGTTACAGGCTCTCGTGTGTAGTGGACGATACGCTCGCCGTCCTGTTTGACCATGACGACCTCTGTGTCGCCCAGCCAGCCGGTATCGCTGGGTTGCCCGCCGCCCTGGGGATGGAAGGGCGTGGCGGCCAACTCCACCGCATAGAGATCTTCCCAAGGGGCACAGGCGGTAACTTCAACCTCCATGACCAGAATGTCACTCGAATAATACAGACGCTGAGTCATGTCTAAAGCCCTTTGCAAAGCAGATGCCTGCCCCATTCTAGGGAAGGGGTGATATTGTGATAATCCGCCTGCATTCCAAAGGACTTTTGCGCGGTGAGCACAAATCTATCAATCATGCTAATGGGCGAGATGGTTGTTTTCGTCAAGGTCGTCGAAACTGGAAGCTTCTCCGAGGCTGCACGTCAGCTGGGCACGACACCGTCTTCCACCAGCCGAAGTGTAGCCCGGCTTGAAAAGGCCCTGGCGACACGCCTGCTCAACCGGACGACACGCAAGCTTCGTTTGAGCGAAAGCGGAGAAGAGGTCTATCGGCGCTGTGTCGACATGGTGAACGCTGCGCGCGCCGTCATGGAGGTCAGCGGGCAGTTCAGTCAGACGCCGGAGGGTGTTATCCGCCTGAGTGTGCCGAAGGCAGTAGGGCGATTTCTGATTCATCCGCACCTGCCCGAATTTTTGCGGCTCTACCCGCAAGTGGATGTGCAGATGAATCTGAGCGACCACTATGTCGATCTCATCGATGGTGATGTGGACCTGGCTATCCGCATTACGGATCAGCCACCGCCCGGCCTGATGGGACGAGAACTGGTGCAGATCGACCATCTACTGGCGGCGACGCCCCATTATCTGGCAGAGCATGGCACGCCGGAGCATCCTCGGGAGCTGACAACGCACAGCTGCATTTACCTGGGGCAGGAGCCGGCCGATTCACGTTGGCGGTTCAGAAAAGGCAACAAGAGCGTAAGCGTCAACGTTCGCGGCCGTTATGCCGCCAATCATACTGGTGCGCGACTGGACGCTGTGCTGCACCATATCGGTATCGGCAGTCTTCCCTATTTCACCGCGCGCTACGCCTTACGCAAGGGTCTGATTGTTCAAGTGCTGCCTGAGTGGTCATTCCAGACGCAATACTGCGGAGGAGCCTGGCTGCTCTATCCAGCAACCAGGCACCTGCAACCCAAGCTCAAGGTGTTTATCGACTTTCTGGTCGAACGACTGAGTCAGGAGCCAACCCTCCATGACGATCCGGAGATCGGCATGGCAGTAACCCAGTACCGGGAATACGAGATGCCAGAGGCAGGCGGCGATTGGTAGCGCCGCCTGGAGGGCTCAATAGCCGATTGCGGCGCCTGCGGGACGGCGTACATCGTTGGAGCCGTAAAGAAAGCCTTCCCGCACCCGCCCGGATACTGCCGAGTCGTTGCCGGAGTCATCTGCCGTGACGCCAGGCGCACCCGGCAGGCCCACCATGATCAGCTCGGCTGCGCCCCATGGTGTCTGCTGCACCATGGTATAGCCCATGTCCTGCAAGAGCTTGAGGCTGTCGGCTGATACACCGCGTTGCTCGTAATACACCTCATCCGGCATCCATTGATGATGAATTCGTGGCGCATCGACTGCTTCCTGAGGCGGCATTCCATGATCAATGACGTTAAGGGCGGTCTGCAACGTGATGGAGATGATGCGCGAACCACCGGGTGAGCCCAGGACCATGAAGGTTTTGCCATCTTTGTTGATCAGGGTGGGCGTCATCGACGACAGCGGCCGCTTGCCAGGAGCTATCGCATTGGCTGTGCCTTGAACAAGACCATACAGGTTCTGCTCACCCACCTTCACGGTAAAATCATCCATCTCATTATTCAAAAAGAACCCAGTTCCGGGCGCAATAACGACTGATCCGAATCGGCCATTGATGGTATAGGTCGTGGAAACGGCATTTCCGTGTTCATCCATGATGGAATAGTGCGTGGTCTCTGGCTTTTCTCGTGTTTCCATGCCTGGAATGACCTGCGCCGACGGGGTGGCCTTGTTGGGAATAATCCGGTTGCGTACCTGGGCGGCGTAGTCCTTGTTGGTGAGCTGCTCGATGGGGTTATCGACAAAGGCCGGATCGCCCAGGGACGTGTTGCGGTCCAGATAGGCCTGCCGCATGGCTTCGGTCAGGGTATGGATATAATCCGCCGAATTGAAGCCCATGCTTTTCAGGTCATAACCTTCAAGAATATTAAGGGTTTCGCACAAGGTCACACCTCCCGAGCTGGGCGGTGGGGCAGACACAAAGGTGTAGCCTCGGTAGGTACAGGTAAGCGGTGCGGTTTCGTTGATGGTGTAACGCGCAAAATCCTCTGCCGTCAGGATGCCGCCCCCTGCCTTGGCCGCCTTTTCGACAGCCTGGGGAATGCGTCCCTGGTAGAAGGCGTTCGGTCCCTCTTTGGCGATGGCAGCGAGGGTGTTGGCAAGGTCGGTCTGTATCAGACGGTCACCCGGCTGAAGTGGAGAGCCGTCCTTGCGCAGGAAAAGTCGTGCGGCTTCCGGATCATGCTTGAAGCGTTCAACGGTAGTGTCGAGGATATCGGTATCCGCCCGGGTCAATACAAAGCCTTCCCGTGCCAGCCGGATCGCCGGCGCCATGACCTGCTCTCGGGTCAGCTTGCCGTACCGCTGGTGAGCGGTGTCCAGGCCCAATACCGTACCGGGCACGCCAGCGGCCAGATAGCCATATAGGCTGGCGTCTTTACGGACCTTGCCGTTGCTATCGAGATACATATCTGCACTGGCGGCAGCAGGCGCCTTTTCGCGAAAGTCGATAAAGGTATCTTTGCCATCCGCCAAGTGGATTGTCATGAAGCCACCGCCACCGATATTGCCGCAACAGGGATTGACCACGGCCTGCGCATAACCGACAGCAACGGCGGCGTCGATGGCGTTACCCCCTTTCTTGAGAATATCCACGCCTACCTGGGAAGCCAGCTGTTGCGACGAGACGACCATTCCATGCCTGGCCTCCACGGCAGGGCTTGAGGCCGCAAACGTAAGTGCAGGTGACAGAAGCATGGAGATGGAAAGTGATACCGCTGCAGCAAATGGCAATGTCCATCGGGCGAACATCAAGGTCTCCTTGTTGGGATTGTTATAAGGCGTAGCACATTGAACCGGTGGAACCGCGCGTGCACATCGCTATGGATACTAAAGGCTGCTGGGTTGCATTGAAATGCCGGTTGTAAAAAGGCCGGACGAGGTCCGGCCTTTCATGCACCGCTATCAACGAGGCTGAAGCAGCAGCGCGACCAGTGCGCTCCAGCCGGTCTGGTGGGAAGCTCCAAGACCGCGCCCGTTCTCACCATGGAAGTACTCATGGAAAAGCACAAGGTCTGCACAGTCCGGATCATTCTGAAGCTGTGGATAGGCCATCATGCTGGGACGGTGGCCGTTTTCATCCTTGAGGAACATCCGCGTCAGACGTTCGCTCAGGCCGCTGGCGACCTCTTCCAGGGAGGCGAGGTAGCCGGATCCAGTCGGATACTCCACCGAGAAGTTGTCCGAGTAATACAGATAGAACTCGTGCAGCGATTCGATCAACATATAGTTGATCGGCATCCACAGCGGCCCCCGCCAATTGGAGTTACCACCATACAGCCGGGAGTCAGATTCGGCGGGTTGATAACGTGCACTAAGCATGGAGCCGTCTTCCTGCCGCATCTCGAAGGGGGCCTCGGCATGTACCTTGGACAGTGAGCGGATGCCGAATGGTGACAGAAACTCCTTCTCATCCAGCATTCGCGCCAGGAGACTCTTGGTCCGCTGGCCACGCAGCAGCGCCAGCAGGAATCGGTTGCCCTGACCGGGCTCGGTCCAACGGGAAACCAGTCGTGCCAAATCAGGACGTTGCCGTACGAACTCCTTCAGACGATCCCGCACCCCAGGTAGGCCTTCATATTCCTTGGACTCTAAAACCTGTACGGCGAACAGCGGGATGAGTCCTACGATCGAGCGCAGCCGCATCGGCTCACAGGTGCCATCGCCACGGTGCAGCACATCATAGAAGAATTCGTCCTGCTCATCCCAGAGTCCATCATGGCGCTCTTCACCCGCGTTGATCGCGCCGGCAATATGCAGGAAGTGCTCAAAGAACTTCACGCCAATGTCGACATATACCGGGTTTTCCTTGGCCAGCTCCAGTGCAATGCGCATCAGGTCAAGCGCGTAGGCAGCCATCCACGCAGTTCCATCGGCCTGATCCAAGTGAGAGCCGGGCGGCAAGACGGCGGAACGGTCAAAAATGCCGATGTTATCCAGGCCCAGGAAGCCCCCCTGGAAGAGATTGCGGCCTTCGGCATCCTTGCGATTGACCCACCAGGAAAAGTTGAGCAAAAGCTTATGGAAAACGCGCTCCAGGAACTCGCGATCACCGTGTCCCGTCAATGCCTTTTCTTGCTGATAAACATGCCAGCAGGCCCAGGCGTGTACGGGAGGATTGGCATCCTCAAAGTTCCATTCGTAGGCTGGTAGCTGCCCGTTGGGGTGCATGAAGCGGTCTTTGACTAACAGAAGAAGTTGCTGTTTGGCAAAACCCGGATCGATCATGGCATAGGCCACCGCCTGGAACGCAAGGTCCCATGACGCATACCAAGGGTATTCCCACTTATCCGGCATTGATACAACGTCGAAATTGACGAGATGCCGCCACTGAGTATTGCGACCGCTCTTGCGTTCCTGGGGCGGGGCAGGACGATTGGGATCACCATCAATCCAGCGGTTGACTTCAAAATAGTAGAGCTGTTTGGACCAGAGCAGGCCGGCAATGGCTTGCCGCTGTACGTTGCGAGCGTCCTCATTGATGATGTTGTGTTGCAACTCTGCGTAAAACGCGTCTGCTTCAGCACGGCGTTTGGCGAAGACCGCTTTTACATCGAGATGAGGGTCAGCGGTTTCTGGTGCGAATCGCAGATAGATGACCGAACGGCCATTTCCCTGAATATCCAGTACGAACCGTGCAGCCACCTTGCTGCCGGAGTCTCGGCGAATCGCCTGCTCGTCACCACTCACCACATAATCGTTGATACCATCCTTGAACGGACCGGACGCTTCAATGCCTTCCAGTTTTGGCTTGTTGGTTTCATTGTTACAGAAGATCCATTCGGGCGTGACGTCACCCCATGCGCTAGCGACATAATCCGCCCAGTTGTAGTTGGTTGCCTTGACTTTCCCATCGTCCATGATGGATAGCAGCGGTCGCTGCGGCGCTCCGGTCCATACCCAGGTGTTGCGTGTCCACAGGTGGGGCATGACATGTAGGCGTGCCGCCTCGGTAGAGCGGTTTACCACCGTGACACGCATCAGCACATCGTCCGGCGTGTTCTTGGCGTATTCAACGGTTACATCGAAATAGCGGTTGTCGTTAAAGACACCGGTATCCAAAATCTCGTACTCCGCATCCTCAAGGCCACGGCGACTGTTTTCTTCTACCAGGTCGGCGTAGGGAAACTCGGCGTGAGGATACTTGTAGAGCATGCGCATGTAGGAGTGGCTTGGAACGCCATCCAGATAGAAATACAGTTCCTTGACGTCTTCGCCATGGTTGCCTTCGGCGTTCGTCAGGCCGAACAGACGTTCCTTGATAAAAGGGTCGCGCTCATTCCAGAGCCCCAGCGCCAGGCACCACTGCTGGGCTACATCCGAGAAACCGGCCAGCCCGTCCTCACCCCAGCGATAAGCACGGCTGCGTGCATGTTCGTGCGGGAAATAGCTCCAGGCGTTGCCATCGGCACTATAGTCCTCACGCACCGTTGCCCATTGGCGTTCACTCAGGTAGGGACCCCATTTCCGCCAGTGCTCGGCATCGACGCCGGAAAGCCGCTGACCTTCTATTGTATTGAGGATGCCCGGTGCTGGATGTGCCGTCATCGTATCTCCCGTGATAATTAGATTGCCAAACTCCAAGCGCGAACAGGCGCCCTTGATGAGGTATAGACATCTTTTGGCACAGGAGGATTCACATTCCACGCTTGCTGCACTAACCGGGCCGTTTATACGGCTTGATATGGCCGGGCCAAACGCGTCGGCAAGCACGTTTGGCGTCGGCATTAACCTGAAACCTATTCATGTTCGGCAACCTTTTCTTACAGTTACATAACCCCCTGATATGGCAGTACAATGGCCTATCGCTTTGCGATCACCAGTAGAGAAGAACAGGCACCTGTTTTCTTGCGGGTGCGAGGTGGCTGCTCTCGTACATACCCTTTCACGAGAGAGCTCATGATTTGCCAGGCCTTATGAGGCTTTTGGAACGCTCGCGTAGGCTTACCCGCCGAGGCGGCACCCAACCGGTAAGCCATGAGCATTCCTGTCATTCACGTGTGCGGGAATCCTTCCAGTCCGTCAGGAAAGACCTATAGAAACAAGCCTGATCGTCACACCGTATTAGTCAGAAAGGAACGGCAGTAGATGTTAAACAAACGGATTACCTTGATTGCTTGTGGCGTATTGAGTGCTACCCAGGCATTGGCAGCTGAAACCCAGACCTCCAACGGGTTTATTGAGGACAGCAGCCTCAAGCTGTTCCTGCGCAACGCCTACATGAACCGTGACTATAAGCACGGTAATCAAGACAAGGCGGAGTGGGGGCAGGGCGTAACGGCCAATTTTGCATCTGGATTTACACAAGGTACCGTAGGGTTTGGCGTCGACGCATTTGCTTTGTACGGTCTGCGCCTGGACGGTGGCAAAGGCCGCTCGGGTGCTGGCGGTATCGATTTCTTCAAACAGGGCGACAGCGGTGAGGCGGCCAGCGATATCGCCAAGGGCGGCGCCTCGATCAAGGCACGTTTCTCCAACACGACCATCACCTACGGTGATCAGATGCCGGCGCTGCCGGTCCTGAACTCGGACACCTCACGCCTACTGCCGGAAAGTTATACCGGTACGCTGATTACCTCGAAAGAAATCGATGGGCTTGTCCTCAACGTAGGGCGCTTCACCGAGGAGTCCCGCAAGAGTGCCGAAGGACGTGATAGCGGTGGGCTGAAAAAGATCGATGTCATCGGTGGCAGCTACAAGTTCACAGATCAGTTCATGGCATCGCTTTATGCGTCCGATGTCAAAGACGTCCTGAAAAAGCAGTACATCAACCTGAACTACGTCCTGCCCATCGATAAGGACCAGTCTCTGACGTTTGACTTCAATGGCTATAAGACGCGGTTGGACAAGAGCTTTGCCCAGACTTATTCAGGTGATGCCAATGCCCGCGACAACAAGATCTGGAGTCTGGCGGCTACCTACTCGGTAGGGCCTCACTCCTTCACTCTGGCGCACCAGCGCAGCACGGGTGATATTGGCTATCCCTACGGCTGGTATCAGAACGCGGGCGGCATAGGTGACGGTGGCATGACGATCTTTCTTGCCAACTCCTACTGGTCGGACTTCAACGCTAAGGACGAGCGTTCCTGGCAGTTGGGCTATGGGCTGGATTTTTCCACTTATGGGGTTCCGGGCCTGAGCTATCAGCTGGCTTATGTTCGCGGTGATCATATCGATGCCGGAGATGGACGTGGCAAGGAGCGCGAGCTGTTCAATCAGGTGAAATACGTTGTTCAGAACGGTCCGGCCAAGGACCTTTCGGTACGTCTGCGTAACTCCATCCTGCGCACGTCAAACAATGTCCGCTCCTACAACGATGACGGTAACGAAGTGCGTATCTTCATCGACTACCCAATCAGTATCTTCTAAACAGATGCCGGCTGGATAAGCCGGCAAGGCGGGTCGCTTGAGATCAGCGACCCGCCTGGTTTACCAGACGCACTACTGATGAAAGGCCTGACTTATAAGTGGCTAGCGTCTTTTGCAATAAATGGCGTCTGAAGACCTGACACTAGGTTTCGATCATTGGCGGCGGGTCTGAGCAGTACCCAAAATGTCTAGAAGAAACATTCATGACAAGATGACGCTTTAAGGACAAACGGTCGATATTTGCATACAAAATGTCACAAAGAGGGCATAGCGTGAGGTGAACAGTCCTATAAGGTCCTCTCGTATGTCGACGATCCAGGCTCATGATGCGGCCCCCGCAGCCACGCGTCCCCGGCTGGACCAGACGTTCAGTCGCCGAAGTGTTTTCCTATTTTTCTCATTGCTTTTTGCCGGCATTCTCATCAGTTCCTACGGTATTGTCAGTGATGTCCGTGAAGCCGGATCGGTAGCCACCACTTGGTTGCCGTTCGCATTGCTGGGCCTGGCTCTGGTCATTGCGCTTGGATTCGAATTCGTCAATGGGTTCCACGATACGGCCAATGCAGTTGCTACCGTTATCTATACGCATTCACTGCCTGCCCAGGTCGCTGTCGTGTGGTCCGGTTTTTGGAATTTCATGGGTGTGATGCTTTCCAGCGGCGCCGTGGCGTTCGGCATCATTGCACTGTTGCCGGTTGACCTCATCTTGCAGGTCGGCTCCAGCAATGGCTTTGCAATGATCTTTGCTTTGCTGATTGCCGCCATTGTCTGGAATTTGGGAACGTGGTGGCTTGGGTTGCCAGCGTCGTCATCCCATACCTTGATTGGTTCGATTCTGGGCGTCGGGCTGACCAATGCCTGGCTGGAAGGGCGAGACGGCAGCAGCGGGGTGGACTGGAGCCAGGCGCTGAAGGTGGGTTATGCGCTTCTTTTCTCACCCCTGGTAGGATTTATCTGTGCGGCGCTCCTGCTGCTGACATTGCGCATGCTGGTCAAGCAAAAGGCACTCTATCAGGAGCCCAAAGGCACTCAGCCGCCCCCGTTCTGGATTCGGGGGATGTTGATCCTTACCTGCACCGGCGTGTCGTTTGCCCACGGCTCCAATGACGGTCAGAAGGGAATGGGGCTCATCATGCTGATCCTGGTAGGTACCTTGCCAATGGCCTATGCGCTGAACCGTGCAGTGCCCGCCACGCAAACGCCGCAGTTCGTTGCTGTAGCTCAGGTGACTCAACAAGGAATTGTAAGGGATGTACCTGGCGCTGCACCGGCCGATCCACGTGGCGTACTTCTGGAATATGTACGCACTCGCAAGGCCACAGAGGAGGTCATTCCGGCGTTGGGTGCAGTGACCGGGTTGATCGCCGATGAGGTGAAAAGTTACGGCACGCTGGCCAACGTACCTGCCCAGGCCATGATGAACGTGCGTAACGACATGTACCTGACTTCAGAAAGCATCAGCCTGCTCAAGAAACAAAAGCTCGATACCTTTTCCGACGACACGCGCAACAATCTCAATGAATTCAAGCGCCAGATCGATGAGGCGACACGGTTCATTCCGCTTTGGGTAAAGGTGGCGGTAGCCATTGCGCTGGGTATGGGCACCCTGGTTGGGTGGCGACGGATCGTCATTACCGTGGGCGAGCGCATTGGTAAGACGCACCTGACCTATGCTCAAGGCGCCAGTGCCGAGCTGGTCGCTATGGCTACTATTGGCGCAGCCGACCTGTATGGCCTGCCTGTCTCGACCACGCATGTCTTGTCCTCGGGTGTAGCGGGAACCATGGCAGCCAATGGCAGTGGCCTGCAGATGTCTACGGTACGCAACCTGGCCCTGGCCTGGGTATTTACCTTACCCGCCGCGATGATGCTTTCAGGGTTGCTGTACTGGCTCTTCCACGCCGTGTTCTGATAATAAGCTGCCTGTGCGGTACTCCTGTGCCTCGCCAAGCAGCCAGTCGCGAAGGGACTGTAATGCTTGAGATGTGGTCGTACGCTCGGGGATAGCAAGATAATACGCACGGTCACTGCGGTAGCTAGAGGTATTCAAGATAATAAGCCGCTCCTGCTCCAGCTCGTTCTGGATAAGGAACGGCGGAATCAGCGCAACCCCCATTTCATGGATGGCGGCCTGAGCCAGCATGGAAAACAGCTCGTAACGCGGACCATGCAGGTCATGGAGGAATGACAGGCCCTGCGCATTAAACCATTGTCGCCAGGCATAAGGCCGTGTGGTCTGTTGCAGTAGCGGAAGCGCTGCAACAGCCTGAGCGGTAATGCCATCCTTGTGATCGACCAGTGCCGGACTGCACACCGGCACCGGGTATTCGTGCATGAGAAAATGGGTTTGTGTGCCTGACCACTCACCGTCTCCACAATAAAGCGCGGCATCGAAGTCAGTGTCGGCAAAGAGAAAAGGGCGGGTACGGTTGGTCAGATTGACCGTTATGTCTGGATGAAGTACTTGAAACCGCTTAAGGCGTGGCAGGAGCCATTGTGTACCAAAGGTGGGTACTACCGCCAGTTCGAGCCGGCCTGAGCCATGCTTGCCCATAACAGCCAGCGCGTCCCGCTCGGCTGCATCCAGGTGCTGGGCTACCTGCCGGCTATAGAATAATCCCGCTTCAGTAAGTAGAACACCCCGGCGAGTACGGCGAAACAGCTCAATGCCCAGAAAGCTTTCCAAACCCGCAATCTGCCGGCATACCGCACTTTGTGTCAGAGCCAGCTCATCTGCGGCCCGGGTAAAACTCTGGTGTCTGGCAGCAGCTTCAAAGGCAATCAGCGCAGCCGTACTGGGTATTTTTCTTCTCACATATACCTCTTGCTCACAGATAGATGCCTACAGCAGCGGTAATCATCATGGCGTGAAGTGAGTTTTACGCACAACCCTGTGCACATTGCTCGGTTGCAGCACAGTTGGGCGTCTTCTAGGCTTGCTTCACAACAAGATCACCGGAGTGACCTGCAATGGCAGCCAATGCACCGTTCAATTGGGAAGATCCTCTCCTGCTTGAGCAACAGCTCAGCGATGAAGAGCGGATGGTACGCAACAGCGCCGCGCAATTTGCACAGGCCCAACTGGCGCCTCGTGTCCTGGAGGCGTTCCGGCATGAGCAGACCGACCCGTCGATTTTCCGAAAAATGGGCGAGGCAGGCTTGCTTGGCGCCACGATTCCCAGTGAATACGGCGGCAGTGGACTTAATTATGTGTGTTACGGCTTGATCGCCCGTGAGGTAGAACGGATCGACTCAGGATACCGCTCCATGATGAGTGTCCAGTCGTCTCTGGTCATGGTGCCTATCTATGAATTTGGTACTCAGGCACAACGCCAGAAATACCTGCCAAGGTTGGCCTCAGGCGAATGGATTGGTTGCTTTGGGCTGACAGAGCCGGATCATGGCTCCGACCCAGGATCAATGGCCAGCCGCGCAAAAAAGGTAGAGGGCGGCTATCGCCTCACCGGTAGCAAGACCTGGATTACCAACAGTCCGATTGCCGATGTGTTTGTTGTATGGGCCAAGGATGAGGCCGGTGATATCCGCGGATTCATTCTGGAAAAAGGCTGGAAAGGTCTCACCGCACCTGCCATTCACGGCAAGGTGGGACTGCGTGCCTCGGTAACGGGTGAAATCGTAATGGATAACGTCTTTGTCCCTGAGGAAAACCGATTTCCAGAAATACGCGGCCTGAAAGGTCCGTTTACCTGCCTCAATTCCGCCCGGTACGGGATCAGCTGGGGCGCATTGGGTGCGGCCGAGTTCTGCTGGCACACCGCTCGACAATACACCCTTGATCGCAAGCAGTTTGGTCGACCTCTTGCTGCAAATCAGCTCATTCAAAAGAAGCTGGCCGACATGCAAACCGATATCACATTGGCCCTGCAAGGCTGCCTGCGTCTGGGACGAATGAAGGACGAGGGGACGGCCGCTGTGGAGATCACTTCAATCATGAAACGCAACAGTTGTGGCAAGGCACTGGACGTTGCCCGTATGGCCCGGGACATGCTTGGAGGCAATGGTATCTCTGACGAATTTGGCATTGCGCGGCATCTGGTTAATCTTGAGGTGGTCAACACCTACGAGGGAACCCATGATGTGCACGCGCTCATCCTGGGACGGGCACAGACCGGTATCCAGGCCTTCTTTTGATCACTCTCAGGGAGGCTGGCTCATGGCTGGAGCACTTGCAGGCATACGGGTCCTGGACCTGTCACGGGTTCTTGCCGGGCCTTGGGCAGGACAAATCCTGGCGGACCTGGGGGCAGAAGTCATCAAAGCCGAGCGCCCCGGGCGAGGAGATGATACACGTCATTGGGGGCCGCCCTTTTTAAAAGACCCGCTAGGGGCGAACACGGGCGAGTCGGCCTATTTTCTGTCAGCCAATCGCAACAAACAGTCGATAGCCGTGGACTTCACCCAGCCCGACGGTCAGCAGATCCTTCGGGATCTGGCTGTTAAATCCGATGTGGTGCTAGAAAATTTCAAGGTTGGAGGCTTGTCAGCCTATGGCCTGGACTACGCCTCGCTCAGTGCTCTTAACCCGGAACTGATCTACTGCTCGATCACCGGTTTTGGTCAGAGCGGCCCTTATGCACAGCGGGCAGGCTATGACTTCTTGATACAGGGTCTTGGCGGCCTTATGAGTCTGACAGGCCATCCGGATGATGACGAGGGCGGTGGCCCGGTCAAGACAGGGGTTGCGCTGGTAGATATCCTGACGGGGCTGTATGCCACGGTTGCTGTTCTGGCTGCGCTGAACCATCGGACTCAGACCGGTGAAGGGCAGCATATCGACATGGCGCTGCTCGATGTTGAAGTGGCCTGCTTGGCCAACCAGGCCATGAATTATCTGGTCTCCGGTGAGTCGCCAACGCGCCTTGGCAATGCCCATCCCAACATCGTGCCGTATCAAGCCTTTCCAACAGCCGATGGCGATATGATCCTCACGATTGGCAATGATGCTCAGTTCCGCCGGTTCTGCGAGGTGGCAGACCGGCTGGATTGGGTGAATGATCCTCGTTTTGCCACCAACCAGGCGAGGGTCGTCCATCGTATGGAACTGGTTCCGCTGATTCGGCAGGTTACCGTTTTCAGGCGTACTGAAGAATGGATCGCCCTGCTCGAAGCGGTGGGGGTGCCCTGTGGTCCGATCAATTCAGTGGCCCAAGTTTTTGCCGATAAGCAGGTAGCGGCACGCAATCTGGCCTTTACGATGGCGCATCCGCTGGGACAAACCGTTCCGCAGGTGGCAAGCCCGATGCGTCTTTCCAGAACGCCCGTGGAGTACCGACGTCCTCCACCGCTGCTCGGTGAGCATACCGAGCAGGTGTTGCGGTATCTTCTGGGTCACGGCGATGCCAGAATCAACGCCTGGAGGCAGGCGGGTATAGTCGGTTAGCCTTTACGCCCGAATGACTGAACGGCCAAGGCCAACCGCTCTACTGCGTGGTCGATCTGCTCAAGCGATGGCGCAGCAAACGACAGCCGTACCGTAGAGTGGTCAGGGGCTTTGGCGTAGAAGGCGCTGCCTGGAACGTACATGACCTTATGCTCAATAGCCTGCTCAAGGACCGCCTTGGCATCCAGCCCCTCTGACCAACGCCCCCAGACAAACAGCCCGCCTGCCGGCATCCGGCATTCGAATCGTTGGCCAAGGTGTGTCTGTAGACCACTCACTAGCGCCAGGCACTTCTCATGATAGGCCGCGGTAAGCACCGGTAGATGCCGCTCCAGTAAACCCTGCTTCAAGTAGGCTTCGGCAATGGATTGCATCCAGCCGGAGGTACACAGGTCAGCGGTTTGCTTGGCGATCGTACAGCGTTTAAGTACCTCGGCAGGCCCTATCATCCAGCCAATACGAACCCCAGGCGCCACGATTTTTGAAAGGCTGGACAAATAGACTACCTGATCTCGGGTTTCCGGCTGCGTGCGAGCCAGCTCTGCCAGCGTAGGAATGGCAACACCGGTAAAGCGTAGATCACCATACGGATCATCTTCAATAATCAGCAGGTCATGACGCATCGCCACCTCCAGCAAGGCGCGGCGGCGTTCCAGACCAAGCGTAAGTCCGGTAGGGTTGGCAAATGTGGGGGAGAGATAGAGAAACTTCGGTCGTTGCTCCTGCGTATAGCGGGCCAGCTGACTATCCAGTTGCGTAGGATCGATACCGTCCAGATCCGAGGCAACGGTTTCGATTCGTGCTTGAACCAACCGTAAGGCTTGAAGCGTAGCGGGGTAGGTAGGCTGTTCTACCAGAACGGCGTCACCCGGCGACAGCAGGACACGAACCAGCAAATCAAACCCTTGTTGCGAGCCAGACGTGACGATCAGATCGTCCGCCTTACAGGGAATACCGCGCTGGCGGCTCAACTGGGCCAGTGCCTCGCGTAGTCCCGGCAGACCTTCACTGCCGGAATATTGCAGGCAGCCGACGGGATTGCGAAAGGCCACTGTCATCGCCTCTGCCAGCCCTGCTTCATCAAACAGATCGGAGGCAGGGTAGCCGCCCGCCAGTGAAATCATGCCAGGGACGGAGAGATACTTGAACAGCTCACGTATGGGAGAACCTTGTGGCGACTCGAAGACAGGGTTGAAGATACGCATGAGGGATTCGCCGTTAATCACGATGCGAAGACTATGCGTCTGCCGCTTCCCTCACTACAAACGAGAAAAAGTCATAGGCTGTTGAAAGAAAGGAATTCTAGTGATTTGCCGTTTCGCTTGACTTTCCTGCTGAACCGGTTAGCTTTGTCACCCATGAATACCTTTATTACACCCATCGCTGCGTATTATTACTACCTGAACTCTTTCGGGTGGTAGGTGCTGCGCTGCATTCCGAACCGCCTGTGGCGGCTCGGTGAATGCAACCTCTCCCAGTCTCCGCAGGCCAGAAAGCCAAGGAGACGTACTCAATGAACAAGTCCCAGCAAGACCTGCTTCACCTGTTGGAAGAACGTGGTTTCGTCCATCAGATCACCGACCGTGACGGTCTTGGCCAAGCGCTCAATAACGGACCAGTGACCGCGTACCTAGGCTTTGACGCAACGGCTGATAGCCTACACGTCGGGCATCTGCAAGGTCTCATGCTCATGCGCTGGATGCAGCGTGCAGGGCATCCGATCCTGCTTTTGATCGGTGGCGCCACGACGCGCATTGGCGATCCCAGCTTTCGGGACAGCAGCCGCCCGGTGCTGAACGACGCCCAGATCGCTCAGAATATGTCCGGTATTGCCAAGGCATTTACGACCTACCTGGAAGTGGGCGATACGGACGGGCAAGCCCGGGTAGTAGACAATGCCGAGTGGCTTGATGGGCTGGGTTACCTGAATTTCCTCAATACCGTAGGACGGCATTTCTCGATCAACCGCCTGCTCACGTTCGATGCCATCCGCAATCGCCTGGATCGTGAGCACTCTCTGTCCTTCGAGGAATTTGGCTACACGCTGCTTCAGGCTTACGATTTCGTCGAGTTGGCCCATCGGTATGGCTGCACTCTGCAGTTGGGTGGCGCTGACCAGTGGGCCAACATTATCAATGGCGTTGAGCTGTCACGTCGCCAGAATGGCCCGCAGCTCTACGGGCTTACGATGCCGCTGTTGACCACGAGTGACGGCAAGAAGATGGGCAAGTCGGCACAAGGCGCTGTATGGCTCAACAGCGATAAGCTATCTGCCTATGATTTCTGGCAATTCTGGCGCAACTGCGATGATCGGGACGTACAGCGTTTCCTGGCACTGTTTACCGAACTGCCTATGGACGAAGTACGTCGCCTAGGCGCATTGCAGGGTGCAGATCTTAACGAGGCGAAAATCGTTCTGGCCAACGAGGCGACCCGTTTGTGCCATGGCGAAGCGGCCCAGCGTGACGCGGAGGCAGCGGCACGGGCGTTGTTCAGTGAGGGCAGCCAGAGCGACACACTCCCCAAAGTGGAAGCCAGCCGCGCCGCGCTGCAAAAGGGCTTGACCCTGACCGATCTTCTGGTGGCCAGCGGACTACAGGGTTCGCGCAGTGCCGTGCGCCGACTCGCGGACGGCGGTGGGCTACGCCTGGACGACGTGCAGGTCCAAAATCCGGACGAGCCTCTCTCTGCCGCTTTGGAGGGCAGCCGATTGAGCCTGGGCAAGAAACGTCATTTTCAGGTTGTGCTGGTGGACTGAAAAAGAAAAGTCCCGGTGTTCCGGGGCTTTCTCTATCTGGCTTTGCGTCGCAAACCGCATCACAAGTCGGTTCATATCCACAGCTAGGCGAGGCAGTTCCGCGCTGGCCATAGTGGTCTGGTTGGCACCTGCGGACGTCTGTATCGACAATTCACGGATGCTGAGCAGATTGTAGTCAACGGCCCGGGCTACTTGGGCCTGTTCTTCAAACGCCGTAGCGATCAGCAGGTTTTCTCGTTGTAAGACTCAGGCTAAGGGACGGGCAACGCCCCAATAATGGTACGTTAATGGGCGTAAGCCCGTTAAATAAAACGTTTTGAATTCAATCATTTCGAATTTGGCGTCATGGATAAGTTTGCTTATTTCCCGGTTCAGGTGGCAGCCGCCCACTACTTGGGACCAGAGCGGCGTCATCCGATCTTGCCATACACGCACCGCTTCATCGGGGGCTTGTCCATGCTCGCAGAACAGGAGCTGTCCTTCCGGCTTGAGTACGCGATGCATCTCTTTAAGTGCAGCGGCCGGATCTGGAATCGTGCACAGCGAATAGGTCACCACAACCGTGTCGAAGGAGCGATTCTCAAAGGGAATCCGCTCGGCCGACAGATCAACCAGCTCGACGTCAAGGCCTGCGCGTTGAGCACGAGACCGAGCCAGCCGGTGCATATCCAGGGAGGGGTCCAGCCCAACGATACGCTCTACCCGAGACCTGTCATAGTGCTCAAGGTTGAGCCCGGTCCCGATGCCAATTTCCAGCACCTGACCATACGCCAAAGGGATAAGAGACTGCCGCTGCAGGCGTACGGGTTTAATCCCGCAGGCAATATCGAGCAGATAAGGCAAAACACGACGCTCGTACCAGGAACTCATGTTGAACAGGCCACGTGATCCGTTGAAAGACGGTACTACTGTATCCGGTCTGTAAAACAAAAGGCGGGGAGAATACCCCGCCTGGCTCAGGCGATCATCGCTGAATCATCGAGGCCATATTGGCTGTACCCAGTTGAGAAACGATCGCTTCATTACCTATGCCTGAGCGCTCAAGGCTTAGGGTGTGGTTGGTGCCTTCCTGCACCAGCGCGAAATGGTCATTCTGAGTATTCATTTGAGTCACTGTCATGACCAGCCCATCCCCGCGCTGCGCCATATCCAGGGAGCTGTCAGTCGTGTTTCGTTGACTTAAGTTCATTTCATTGTTGTTACCGGTCTGCTCGGCCGTAATCTCATGGGCACCCGCACCCCCCATTTGCACCACGGTCATGCGGTTATCGTTGCCGTTTACCGTAGCTTCCAGGCGGTTGGTCATCTTGGTGGTCAGGTAGCCAGACCACCCCCATTGCTGCACATCCAGAGTATTACGGTCACCGTTCTGGCTGGAGATGAGAGTATTGCCGTCACTTCCCTGACGGACGTTCATAACGTTGTCGTTCCCATTCTGGGAGGCCTGCGTCAGAGACCCGCTCAGCTCGCCCTCGATAGGCCCCAAGCCGCTCTGCTGCACCTGAACGATATTGCCATTACCCTGCTGATTGACCTCGGCCTCCTGACGACGCCATTGCTGTTGCAGGTCGATCAGGTTGTTGTCACCGTTTTGCACAAGGTCTGCATCCATGAAGTATTGAGCATCCTCGCCCTGCACAACCCTCATGGTATTGCCATTGCCCAGGGTGCGGGCACTGAGGCTGGGCGTCCCACTCATGTTTTCCAACCGGAAGTCGTGCAGGTTGTGAGTACCCTCCTGGTAGCTCGTGACACGCCCGGCGTTATTGCTGCCCTGATCGATACGCACCTCGTTCACGCTGCCTCGCTGCGTAACCGCCACGGTAGACCATCCTCGGGTGTCCTGATAAATCTCCACCAGGTGGCTTTCACCACTCTGATCGATATCAATAGTCCCGCGAGTTCTTTCTCCCTGGTAGATCGATGCCGCATTGAGTTCGCCCGTTTGCAGCACCGTTTGACGGGTGTCGGTGCCCAGCTGGACCTGAACGCTGTGGTTGCCTTGCCCGGTTTGTGTCAGCGCGGCCGTATTCTGCGCACCGCTCTGAGTCAAGTCGGCCGTATTTGACGCGGCGTAACTATGAGTGGTGCCGAGTAGTCCGATAAGCAGTGCGAGTGGTTTCAACCTGAACATGACGGATATCCCTACGATCTAGTAATGACCTGTACGCGCTTTGCTATTACAGGGCCGGTGTTATCCGGCCTTATGAGCGTAGACGGAAATCCGAAATATGTAGCGAAGGAAAATATCAGATGAACCATAAGCCCTTTTCCATCCTCAGCTAAATACGGGCATGGGCGATGTCTCGCATGATGGCAATTCCAACGCCCGTACCATACCCCACTCAAGCCGATAGAATCGCTCGAAGATACGCTCACGTTCATCCGATGGAATACCTGGCCCACTGTTTTCTACTTCTAGGATGACCGCCTGGTCCGACAGCTTGACTCGCATTGTGGTGCAACCTTCAGGCGGGATATGGCGGATGGCATTGTCGACAAGATTGACGCAGCAGAAAGGCATTGCCTTGTGTTGAGGCAGCCTGCAGCTCAAGCTCCAGATCGAGGTGTCTAGCATCTACCGCCCAGTATAGTGAAGAACCGCCTCTTCAACCTGTTAGTCCAGGCGCAGCGGGGTGAGGGCAAACGTATGCAAGTGGGAGGTTGAGGCTCGGGCCAAGGTCAGTAGTTGATTGGTCTAGTGAATCATCTACTCGCAGGCTCAACGTGCGACTGCTATCAAGAGCGCTCACATATCGTTCGCATAACCATTGGCGTTGGATATGCAAGCCGACAAGCGGGGTGCGCAACGGGTGCGCCATATTATCGAGAAAGGCGCGCTGCGCTTCTGCACCCGAGTGGATACGGAACGGAGCAGTAGGCGATTGAGCGCGGCAATAATGGCGGAAGGCTTCTCAGGCCGCTCTGTTACTCAACGATGTCAAAGTACGGTAATGGTGCGTTGCTGAACAGCAGCCATACCCTCAGCTGAACCATTACATTAAAGGTGAAATCTTAGGGCAGCATTATATGCCCTTGATTTATAAGATAAAAATTTATGTTGATAGGTGATAGATATCTTCCTTCAATTTATCGTGAGGCCAAGCCGTCTACATCTTAGAAAATGCGTTAAAAGGTCAAAGAGTTAAAGTGATTTCTCGTTAAAATTAGTGATCAACATTAGGTTATGTTTTCAAGCTATTGATTTTTATACAGATTATTTTGCAAAAATGGTTTTTTGTGATCGCCTCGCTTACAGCTGCATAAAGCGTTGAATCACAGGCCCTCTCTTAGGGTCCATAAGTACTCTAGGTTTAATCACGAGGGTCAATCATGGGACTGTTTAGCTCGATTCTTGACAAGCTTGGCTTGGACGGCGTTAGTAACGAAGAGCAGCGAAAGGCTGATGTCGGCGTCATTGATGCCAGCAAAACGTCTACACGTATCGTTACCGATTCTGAAGAAACCAACGCTGCCCACAGCGCTCGTGCCGAGCAACTACAGGCTCCGGCAGCTACCGGCGTGCAAAATTCGATGGATATTTCGGCACGTCTCGATGCAATGGCTGCTAATCATAATGATCACCTGAACTGGCGCTCCTCCATCGTCGACCTGCTCAAGGTACTTAATCTGGACAGCAGTTATGAATCACGCAAGGAGATGGCCGCCGAGCTTAGGTGCCCTGCCGATAAGCTTGAAGATTCGGAGCAGATGAACAACTGGCTACACAAGGCCGTTATGCAAAAGCTGGCCGAGCACGACGGGACGGTTCCTCCCGAGCTTAAGGCGTAACCGGTTTTGGAAGGCAGGCATCCAGCTCAGGGATGCCTGTGAGACACCTCCGACGGTCAGGTATTGCCCATCAAGGGATCGCTAATCGAATGGCGGCCAGTTTCAAGTCTGCCAGCCAGACGCCGTTCCCAGCTGCCCTGATCAGCCCGAACCGTAATGTCGTACCATCCACCACTCACGCGCGTCGATATACGCTGTTTATGTGTGGCACCCGCACCAAGCTGAAACTCGTGGGGCTTTTCAAACGTATAGGGACACCGATCAATCTGAACGGTCATAGCCTGCAGGCTTGTATTGGTGATTGTCATGACCAGATTGTGGCTTTTACCGTCACGCTGCAGCCTTACTTCTGGCTGCGGAGCCTTGAGGTTGCCACGCAGTGCTCGATGAAAGCCGTTAGGCCCCAACAACCACAGGTCGTAGGTGCCATCATCTGTAATAGTGGGGACCCAGACATCACTCAACAGCTTCCCTGCCTCGATGGTATAACGGCGAGGGATATCCTCCAGATGCAGCCGATCGTATACATGCAGCACGAGACCTTGCTCGCCTGTGTTGCGCATGGTCAGGGTTAGCTGGCGCGTCTCCGGACTGGCTTCCGCTTCGACCTCGATCCGATACGGCAATGCTCGGGAAGGGCGAGCTAGACGTCGCTGCACAGGGACTTGTTGTTGGTCAGTAGGCGGAACAGGGACCTGCGGTAGCTGCTCCTGTTTTTCCCGCAACTGATCCGCTGCACGGCGAGAGGTAGTCTGCAAGGGCGGCAACAACTCCTGATTCGGATCGACAAAGTTAAAGGCAGACGTCAGATCTCCGCATACCGCTCGCCGCCAAGGACTGATATTGGGCTCTTTTACGTTAAAGCGCTTTTCCAAGAATTGCAGTACCGAAGTATGGTCGAAGACCTGCGAATTCACCCAGCCGCCTCGGCTCCACGGCGAAATGACAAACATCGGGACACGGGGCCCTGGTCCGTACACACGTCCATCGGGGGCCGGCTGTTCCTTCGAGCCAGGAGGTGCTTTGTGCTGGAACACTTCGGCATCGAAAGCAATGGTTGATTTACCTGCCAGTGTTCCATCTGCGCGTAGGGAAGGAGCGGCAGGTGGCGGCACATGGTCGAAGAAGCCATCGTTTTCGTCATAGTTGACGAGAAGTACCGTCTTGCTCCAGATCTCTGGATTTTCAGTCAGTGCATTAAGGACCTCCTGGGTATACCAGCCTCCCTGAACAGGACTGGAGGGACCGGGGTGCTCCGAATACTCTGCCGGTGCGATCAGCCAGCTCACTTGAGGCAGCTTGCCTTGTCGGATGTCGCGTCTAAAGCTCTCGAACATGGTTTCAAGGTCGTTGCTGTTCGCTGCTGGCATCGTATTACCGTTGCCTTTGTACAACGGGGCGACGGCCTCCAACGCTTCGCGATAGACGACGAAGTCGTTAAAGTCTGCAGAGGGCTGGGCGGGGTTGCCAACCTTGACGCTTGCGGCACGGTATTGGCGAAAGCCTGCATAGGCATTATCACCAAAGTTGTCCGGCAGGTACTGATAGACCTTCCACGAGACGCCCGCATCCTCAAGTCTCTCTGCATAGGTCGTCCAGTCATATCCCTCATCGGGCGGCCCCGGAGCATCCCACTCGTTGACAACCGCTGCGACGTTAGAGCCAGTGGGGCCGTTGGTACCGGTCCAAAGAAACAGGCGATTTGGTGCTGTTCCACCTGACAGCGAGCAATGGTAGGCGTCACACAGCGTGAAGGTATTGGCCAGGGCAAACTGAAAGGGCACCTCGTTACGCTCGTAGTATCCCATCGAAGTCAGCGTCTTATAGGTTGGCCATGCACTCAAACGACCGCTGTCCCAGGCCGCCTGGGTGTCTGCCCATGAATGTGGCGTGTCATGCACACGCTGGGCGTTACCTTTTCGGCTGTCGAGGTGATAAGGCAGGATAACGCGCTCTTGACCTTGCTGCTGCCAGACAGTGCGTCCGCCCAGCAATGGAATCGTCAGCCGGTCAGCAAAGCCGCGTACGCCCGGCAGCGTTCCGAAATAATGGTCGAATGATCGGTTCTCCTGCATCAGGATGACTACATGCTCGACGTCCTGAATAGTACCGGTACGGTTGTGGGCGGGAATGGCCAATGCCCGTTGGATCGAGGCGGGTAGCATGGCGATGGCCGACCCGACGGCCGCTGCCTGCAATAGATTTCTGCGGGTGAGAGAAGGCATGACTCGTTCGCTCCCTGTACGTGCTGAGGTGGTTAGCCGGAACAACTCGTTACATATTTGTACGGGTAGCAGGTAGCAGAAATATGACACCGCGAAACGATCTGGAATTTATAGGCAGGTTTATGACGCGTGTGTCTGCCAGATGAATCGGTGCGACTGGGCAGAGCCATATCGCACCCAGGCAGGGAGGTCAGGATTTTTCAGTAATAATGAATTGATTGGTGCCGAGTTTATGTGCTCCCCAGGAAACGGCGTAGCCCTGGCCAAGCCTTACCGCCTCGGAGACAGCTACCGCCTCGCTGTTGTAAACGCAAGCCAAATGCCATGGAGTGTTCCGATAAACTCCCCAGCCTTTGACCCAGTCCTGGTCGTTGGGATCTCGTTGTAGCTCACGGAGTAGCCATTTGAATTCCATAACAGCCTTCCTTGTAGCAGTGGGACAAGGTGATACAACCATGACGCCCCTCAGCGCAGCGGGCGATTCCGGCTTGTGGCAAGTGTAGCCAAGATCATTGCGTTAGCTTGGTAGACTTTCCGAAAAGGCAGTATCGACTGCAACGGCAGCGATAGCACCACGATGACATTGAACATCGAAACCCGAAGATGTTCATGGGAATGAAGGGACTGGGCGGGAAGAAAGGGCCCCGTCCCTGGGGCAGCATGCTCAGCTAGGCAGGGTATCCTGTCTGCCTGCCTATTTCATCGGCTGCCAAATCAATAACTTGAGCAACTTTTAAAAAAGATGATTTTTTTGCTAACCGTTTATCCCTTTAGACAGACGGCACGCTGTAGTGGCGAATAAATAGCAAAACGCTGCCTCTAACAAACACTACTGCCTGGTTCTGCTTGCATCATGAAGTGTCTGTCTCGCCTTACCTACATTTTTGCTGACTCATTTGCTCTTAAAGGCATCATCGACCAAGAGGGTAGCCTGACGATTACCGCAGAGCCTCTTGATGGAGGCGAGCCTTATACTTGGCGTTTTTCCGCCCGGTATTTGAAAAATGGTGCGCTGTTCCAGACGCTGCTGGACGATATAGAGCATGAGCTGCTCAAACACAACAAGCAGAAGGCGCAGTTGCAAATAGACGACCTGGTAGGAACGCCCGTAGGGCAGGTGTCTCGCTAAAGGCTCATCAAATCACCTGCTACCGTTTATTTTTTTGCCGTTGCCCCCATCTTGATTCCATTACCGCTGCGTGCCGTTGCACCGTTGGCGCTGTAATACAGTAGAGGTGTTCAACCTCTGTCTCTTCTCGACGTCAAACGTATTATCGCCTACAGCAGGATCTGACAGCCTATGAGCCTCGTCTATGGCATCTGCTCGGATGCACATTTGCATAATTGGTCAGCGTTTTCCCGTGTCGACAAGAATGGGCTCAATAGCCGTCTCGGTCATATTCTGGATCAGATTCAGATGGCGGCGCATGACCTTCGTGCGGCAGGAGGACATACGCTCTACATTACAGGTGATCTTTTTCATGTACGTGGCTCCGTTTCGCCCACGGTTCTTAATCCAACTATCGACCTGTTCACACGGCTTACGAAAGACCTGGATCTGAACATTCGTGTGTTACCAGGTAATCATGACCTTGAGTCCCGTGACAGTAGCGCGCTGGGCAATGCTTGCGAGAGCTTGCGTACCATTCCTGGTATTGAAGTGATTTCAACGCCAACGTTGTTCGAGGATGACCATGTTGTCATGGTGCCTTGGTATGACCGACTCGATGATGTCCGCCGGCATATCGACGCTTGCCTGACAGATTTGAATGCAAAAGGGGAAGCCCCCAACGCATGGACCCTGATGATTCATGCGCCAGTCAATGGTGTTCTAACCGGCTTGCCAGACCATGGCTTTAACGCAGCAGAGTTGGCCCGATACGGGTTCAAGCGCGTTTTTAGTGGGCACTACCATAACCATAAGCGCTTCAAGGGTGAGGTCTATAGCGTAGGCGCCACCACCCATCAGACTTGGAACGATATAGGGACCCGGGCAGGCTATCTCTTGGTCAGCGATACCGACGTGGTATTTCGTACCTCTTCTGCGCCCCGCTTCATGGATCTGGATATTCGCTGGGATGAGCACGAAGCCAGGGAGCAGTGCAAAGGTAATTATGTGCGGGCACGGCTGGGCGAGGCGACCGAGGAGGAGATTTCCCACCTTCGTGATCAGCTCAAGACATGGGGTGCGCTGGGAAGCCTGGTACAGGCCATCCCCTTGCCACGCTCTGCTGTTATGCAGCGTCGCTCGCCGGTCTCCAGCGCACCGACACTACGCGAATCGATCCGCGGGTGGGTGGAGGAAAACAGCACGCATGGTGACGCGCTGGTAGCACTATGCAACGACATACTCAGCGAAGCCGAGGCGATCGATCCATGAGGATACAGAGCCTTTCGATTACTCACTTCATGGCGATTGGACATGTCGAGTCGCTTCCCCTGAACGACAAAGGTCTGGTACTGATCCAGGGCGAGAACCTGGATGATACGAGCCAAAAGAGTAACGGCGCTGGCAAGTCGTCAATTGCCGACGCACTGTGCTGGGCCCTGTATGGCGAAACCGCTCGTCAGGAGTCTGGTGATGCGGTGATCAACCGTACCGCAGGAAAGGGTACAGAGGTCAGACTTGAGCTGCTTGACGAGACGGGCGCACGCTATCGCATCAGTCGTCATCGCAAGCATCGCCAATACAAGAATCAATTGCGCCTTGAGCATTTCATGGAGGGCGAATGGCAGGACCTGACCAAAGGCTCGGATAAGCTGACCCAGGTGCTGGTCGATAAGGTCATGGGCTGTTCGCGCGAAGTGTTCGTTAACGCGATCTATCTGGGTCAGGAGGCTATGCCCGACCTACCTGGGATGACAGACCGAAACCTCAAGCTCCTGGTAGAGGAGGCCGCAGGTATCCATCAGTTGCAACAGGCTTATGAGATCGCTCGGGCCCGACTTAATCAATGCAAGGTCGAGGTAGGAGAGCTCACCACTCAGGCCAAGGCCTTGGAAACAGCCATCACTACCTTTACCGCCAATGTCGAGGCGGCTGAGCAGGATCGCGAGGCGTGGATACGTCAGCAGAGCGCCGCCGTCCAGACCGCTACCCAGCACTACCATGCCGTTCGGGATGCGTTTGATACAAGCCTGGGAGAGTATCTTCAGGCACGCTTGAAAAGCCTGGACGAGCAGGCCGCGGCCGTTCGTAGCAGGATCACCGCGTCCGATGAGGAACGCCGGCAGGAGCGTATCCATGCCAAGGCGCTTCGGGAGGCGGAGCTTGCTTATGCCGCAATCCAACAGACCCTAGAGCGTGAACAAGCCAAGACCCAGCGGCTCGCTCACACGTTGGAGCACATTGACGATCAAGTAGGTACTACGTGTTCTCAATGCGGTCATGTCATCGAACCACAGGATCTTGATGCCTCACGAGACATGACCCGGCAATCCGTGAAAACGCAGCAGGAAAAGGTACTTGCGCTACAGGATCAAGCGAAGACAGCGAAAGAGGCGCTTGACCAGTTGGAAAACAGCCTACGGAATTATCGCCAGCAAATGACTGATGTTTCCGAGCAGAGTGCAACCCTGGAAGCGCTTGAGCAGCAAAGACGAAAAACCCAGGCTGAACAGCACGCCTGGCAGGAACAGGCCAGGCAGCTACAGGTGCTGAAGGAGCGCATCGCGCAGCTCGAATCAGCAAAGAATCCGCACGATTCAGCCATACAGCGTGCACGTGAGCAGTTGGTACAGGCAAGGGTGAGACAAGAAGCCTTGACGGCTACATTGAGCGCAGCGCAGCAACGGCTTGCACTGGCGGAAGAAGCCGCCCGGGTATTCAGCCCGTCAGGCGTTCGTGCGCATATTCTGGATAACGTAACCCCCTACCTGAATGCTCGGACGGCTCACTATTTGTCTACATTGACGGACGGAAACGTGACCGCAGTGTGGTCTACCATTGCATTGACGGCCAAGGGAGAGTTACGCGAGAAGTTCTCTATCGATGTGGTCAGCGCAACCGGGGGTGAAACCTTTAAAAGTCTCTCAGGAGGAGAAAAGCGTAAAGTCAGGTTAGCAACCGCCATGGCACTGCAAGATCTGGTCGCATCGCGAGCCAGTAAACCCATCAGGTTGTTTATGGCAGACGAGATTGATCAGGCCCTTGATGAGGCCGGTCTTGAGCGATTAATGTTTTTGCTGGAGGAAAAGTCCCATGACAAGGGAACGGTCCTGGTTATCAGCCATACGGATCTACGCGATTGGATTCGTAACAGCATCACTATAACCAAGGAAAACGGACAGGCTACCGTAGAAGCTGCATATACCGTCTAAGCGGTGCTGGCTCATTGGATAGCCAAAAGGGCATTTGATGCGGGCTAGTAAAAATCAGTCTGCTATTTTTGAGTGTTAGAGCTAAGCCAAGCGTCCCTGCAGGCTTGCCAATGGAAATCATGCCGCGTTGTCCTGACTCTTGCGTTCCTGGTACTTCTTGGCGGCTGACTCGAGACTGCTGACAATGCTGTCATAGACGTCAACGGTCATCTTGCTGGCGTCCGGGTAATCCGTTTCAAACTTCTTCTGAACGGCCGGGCTGCACTCGCTTACCGCATTTTCGATACGCTTGAGCTGACTCTTGTTAATGTAAACAGCAGGCTGGCGGTTGGCATTGGTCTGAGAAGCATCATTGGCATCGTCATCCTCTTGGGCAATACCTGCAAAGGCTGCCAGGGAATAACGGCGATAGTACGTAATCGCGCTACCAACCCCTTGAGGGTCCATTTTCATGCAGGGGCCCAGCAGGGTATTGCTGATCCACTGACCCGACTCGTGCATCAGTACCGTTTCGACACTGACCTTGCCATCTTCAAAGCCCGGCATTTGGACGATCGAAAGGCCGAACTTGCTCAGAATCGGTCGGGTTGTATTCAATACTTCGGCTAGATCCGCATACTTGCTTCTGAAGTGCGGATTGATGCTTCCCTTCGTGGCGTTTTCAATCTCAGCCTGTGCGGCGGCCAGGGCCTTGGCAAGGGCGTCGATGTTTTCTGACATTTTCATACAGATATCTCCAAGGCAACATACCCCTTACCGACGGGACAGGGGTGAACGTCGAGAACTGATGAGAAGGGTTTAAAGAGGCTTTCCAGGCAGTCCATCCTATATGGGGGCAAGCGGGCTAAAACCAAGCTGAAAGCCCCGAGCTGCCTGACCTTTCGTCGGATGAACACTGCCTTTAAAAGGCTTCTCAGTTATCAAACGCGCTACTACTTGGACCACAGCGAAAGCGGTTTATCTGCAAGCGTGCAAAGGTTTGTAATGGCTCAGAATTTATGAAGCGCGAGGGATATCCCATAGCTCAAGGCCTGCCCGGTCAGTTGGCGAAGCTCCTCGTCAGCGTCGTGTTTCGCTGCCTGAACAAGGCGATCACCCAGAGCACCTTCAAGGCATGCAGGCGTTGCCTTCAAAATCTCGAGCCCCTTGGCAGTGAGGACACAATCATGAGCGGTTCCAGCCACTACATCGCCATGTTCGATCAAGCCTGCATTGCCAAGCCATCTGACCGAGGCGGTAAAGAATCGAGCCTCATCCGCACAGGGATTAAAGTCATCTATTTCATTCAGGCCCGCCGCCTCGATGTGCTTTTGCATATCGGTACAAAAGAGATTACGCGGAATAGGGAAGGCCTCGTACAACTCACCAAAAAGCCGACCGACCAGATTATCGAACCGTTCAATGTTGGTAGCCATGGGCGCTCCTGAGTTGATTTCACTCCATCATAGCTGACATCGTAATGCGCAGGAGAGCACCGTCTGGCGAAAAGCGCTGTAAATCAAAGTGTTAAATATAGTCCTGCCTTTTTCTGGCTACGCCATCCCCTACTTGGGATGAGCACAGAGTTGCGCTACGATTAATCTTACGATTTTTATTCTTTACGTAAAGCGAGTAGCCATGAGCCGTAACGGTATAGACAAGGAGAAGGTGGCCACTGCCATCCGGCAGCTAAAGGAAGAGGGCCGGTCTGCCTCTGTACCTGAAATCCGGGCGCTGACAGGAGGCTCGTTTACAACTATTCAACGTTATAAAAAAGAAATCGAAGCTGACGAGCAAAGCCTTTCAGGACCGAGCGGGCGGATCAGGGCGGACATGCTGGCACTGATCGAACAACTCGAACGCAAGTTGCTGGAGAGGGCCCAGCAGGAAATAGACGAGGCCGAGCAGACGCTCGCGGTTCAGGCGAAGTCGATAAATGAAAAGCTCCAACTTGCCGATGAGCGTGCGAACGCCCAGCAAGAGCGTATCAGGGACCTGGAAGCCAGACTAGCGAAAGCCGAAGCACTCGCAGGAGATTACGCAAACCGATACAACGCAGCCAATAACGAGCTGGCCAGGCAGGCGGTAGACCTGACTCATAGCCAGCGTGAGTCGGCTGCCCGTGCCCAGCGTATCGAAACGCTAAGCGCTGAACTCAAGACGGCACGGGATGCGTTGGAAGGTTATCAGGAGGTGATGCAGCGCCAGCGGCTACAGGATCAGGTGCAGTCGGATTCCGCCGTCAGTGACTTGCGCAACCAGCATCAAGCGGTTCTGGCCGAGAATGCCTCTTTGCGGGAGCAGAACATTCAACTGATTCGGGATAATGAGCGACTCCAGGCCTTGCATACCACACAGGCCCGGCATCTGGATGACCTGGCCCGTCAACTCGATCTGGAGCGCGCCACCGGCAAGGACCTGATCAGGCAGATCGCCCGTCTGGAGGCGCGATTGGAATCGCATCAGCTTTGAGATTTGCCCTCCGGGGTAAGCTGCTCATTCAACTGCTCAACCAGGCGTTCCACCGGAACCGGTCTGCCCAACAGAAACCCCTGCGCCTGATCACAGCTCAGGATACCTAGTGCATTAAGCTGCTCGGCTGTTTCGACACCTTCTGCGGTCACAGACATCGAGAGCGCCTTGCCCAGTGCAACAATGGCCTTGATGATGGCCTGATTGCTATGGCCACCCTCGCTCAAGCTCATGATGAAGCTGCGGTCAATCTTGATGCCGTCGAATGGATACTGGCTCAAGTAGCTGAGCGAGGAATAGCCTGTTCCAAAGTCATCCATGGAAAGCTTCACACCCAGCGCCTTGAGTTCATGCATCAGGGCCAAAGCGCTCTCAGCATTATCCAACATCACGCTTTCGGTAATTTCCAGCTCAAGCCGTGCGGGCTCAAGTTGCGTTTCTTCGAGTACCTGGCGGATACGCTCTACCAGATCATTGCGTTGGAACTCGATACAGGACAGATTAACCGACACGAAAATGGGGCCTTTCCATTCGAGCGCCTCGCGACATGCCTTGCGCAGAACCCAGTCGCTCAGCGGAACTACAAGCCCGCTCTGCTCCGCAACCGGTATGAATACAGCAGGACTCAGCAAACCGCGGGTAGGGTGGCTCCAGCGTACCAGTGCCTCTGCGCCAATGATTTTTCCGTTCTGGATACTAAAGCGCGGCTGGAAGACAAGTTGTAACTCATCGCGCTGCAGTGCGGCCCGCAGGTCTTCCTCGATCTGCTGGCGTTGAAGCAGCCGCTCGTTCATCGCGCTGTCGTACAACCGCCACGTATTACGGCCTGCCCCCTTGGCTTCGTAAAGTGCAATGTCGGCAAACCGAAGCAGCTCGTTCTTGATAACCCCATGGGCAGGCGCCTGCACGATACCAATGCTGGCGCTGACATGAACCTCAAGTCCGTCAATCGTGATCGGAGTAGAAAGACAGGCCAGCAGACACTCTGCCAATACAGAAGTGTTTGGCTGCATTTGCCCAGTAAGAACAAGAACGAACTCATCGCCGCCCTGCCGGGCAATGAATACGCTGCTGTCCATACATCGCTTGAATCGGTTGGCCACTTCGATAAGGACTTTGTCACCAAACTCATGCCCCTGAGTATCGTTGACGTGCTTGAAGTCATCCAGGTCCAGATAAAAAACGGTTAAAGGACTCTCTGGTGTCGGTCCGTTTCCCAAGTGCTCCTTGAGATACCGATACATGTATGTCCGGTTGGGGAGCTGCGTCAGCGGATCATACTTGGACAGATGCTCGTAATGGGCCTGAGCTTCCATTTCGTCTGTAATGTCGCTAAGGGTCCCGCGATATCCGGATAAGACGCCCTCCGTCCAAACAGACCGAAGATAAAGATGCCCCACACGTTTATGTCCTTCGCGGTCCATGTAAAAGCATTCCAGGGCTTTTGGGGTACCTGCTGATTCCTGATCTTGTTGGGCGCTTTCCTGGAAGTCCGTTTCGCTGAAATCAATAAGCTCCTGTAGCGGCTTCCCCAGCCACTCGTGAACACTAAAGCCGGTGCTGACTGCGAACCGGTCAGAAAGATAGGTCAGCTCACGTCGGGCATTCGTCTCCCAGATCCAGTTTGAAGAAGCCTCGGCAACATCCCGAAAACGAGCCTCGCTATGCTCCAGGGCTTCATGGCTGCTGTCGATCAATGCAGCCGCGCGCAGTGATCGGCGCTTGAGTTTGATTAAAACCAGATACAGGGCAAATGCTGTAAGTACCAGCAGAGGCAGCATTACGCTTAGCAGTACACCGCCAGGACGCTCTGCCTGCCAGCTGAGCAGAAAAGGAACGCCATAGTCCTCACTTATGATAAGGCTGGCGCTATCCTTTTCTGCCGGCCCGGCTTTTAAATTGACAATGCCAGAGGCCGTACCCATCGACGCCAGCTTCTGCTGATCCAGCCGTTCAACAAAGAGCATGATAGGGAGCTGGTCTCGCCTGGGTAGATACGCCACCTGAATGGGTTGAACCAAAGCTGCCGAAACAATCGCCGGTACGCCATCAACCTGATAAAACCCCTGAACATACGTAAGCGGAGGCTCGCTCCGGAGTCGGTCCAGCATTGCCGGCAAGTCGCCTTCGATCCACTGGAGTGCATCCTTGGGGTCGACCGTATCCTTTAAAAAGGCATAACGGGTATTTTGCGAGCCGTCGACAACCAGGACGGCGTCCAGCCCATACTGCGACAGCAGCGAGCCGGCCAGCTTATCTTCTTCACGCGCCCATTTCGTATCGACCGCAGGATAGAGGTGCATGAAATTCTCCTCCCAGCGGGCATAGTCCATGAGTGTCGCCACTGTGGACTTCTTACGGGTATCGATAGCATTGCGCAAGGCCTGCTCACCACTGGTAATGGCCTTATTATCTAACGACCAGGCGATATAGCTCGTGACGGCGCCTGCCAGGGCGAACAGGCTCAACATCAGGACGGTAAACATCAACACAGAGCGACGGGTCAGCTCAGTGTGGCTTTGTGAACGAAACGGCTCGTCCTTTTTCATGGCTGGCGGGGGCGGAGAAATAGGCATGGTCAGGGAGGCGATTCGATAATCTGCTATCAGGTTGTTTTATATCGGCTTCCGTTCTCGCCGCTGTAGCAAATAATCCGGTTCAGGCGATGTGAGGCACAACCGGGCGGATCAACAGACCATCCGGCAACTTTTGACTCAAGAATTCCGCACTGATGCCGCTTCAATACGTATCACTTTGCATGTCCTCTCTGGCCCCCTTATCAAGGTTATGTCTATGAGCCTTCGCTCCCTTAAAATTGCATACCGGAGCCTGTTTTGCTTTGGCGTTATCGCGGTCATCCTGACCGGGCTGGGGGTGTTCAGCCTGGCACAGATGTCTCATATCCAGGATCAGTCTCGGAAAGTGGAACTGAACTCATTGCCCAGTATTGTTGAAAGTGACAATCTGGCCCTGCAAATGGCACGCATTCGTATAGAGGCGTTGCGCCTAATCGCGTTGCCAGATGCTGAAACACTTCGGAAGACTCAGCAAAAAATTAAGGATCTAGGGCAGTTGGTTGACGCTGGCTTTAAGCGCTATGAGCCTCTGGTCAGCACGCCGGAAGAGGACGCGGCGCTACAGCAATTGCAGCCTATCTACCGTGACTACATGGCCAATACGGATCAGCTTGTAGCATTAATGGTCAGCGGCCGGATCGATGATGCCCGTAAGCAGGTCACGGGTGGCATGGCCAGCCTTGGCTTGAGCATGAACGAGCAGACCGAGAAATTGCGTACCCTGAACCAGCAGGCAGCCAAAGCCTTTGGCGAAGATGCACAAGCGGTGTACAGCAGCTCCGTATCCATTACCCTGACGGTTATCGGCTGCGCCTTAGGCCTTACGATTCTGCTGGCCTGGCGTCTGACCTTGAGTCTGTCCAAGCCTATTCGCGAAGCTGTGCAGGCCGCGGAGGCCATCGCGTCGGGTGACCTGACCCACCGGCTGGAAACAACCGGTACAGATGAGGCCGCTCAGCTGCTCAAGGCCATGGGGAAAATGCAGGGCAATCTGCGCGATACGCTTGAGCAGATCAACCGGTCGGCTGAACAACTGGCTGCTGCGACTGAAGAAATGAACGCAGTCATGAGCGAAAGTACGCAGGGACTGCAACAGCAGAACAGTGAAATTGAGATGGCAGCCACTGCAGTCACCGAAATGAGCCAGGCCGTTGAAGAAGTAGCGGGTAACGCGACGTCGACGTCAGTCGCCTCCAAGGCAGCAGCCGAAACCGCGCGCCAAGGGCAGCGTCAGCTTAACGATACCCTCAGTGCCATTGGTGTCCTAACGGATAACGTTCTGAGCGCTTCTGAGCAGGCACGTCAGCTGGCCGAACAGACACGCAACATTAGCCAGGTGCTGGATGTCATCCGATCAGTAGCGGAGCAGACCAACCTACTGGCGCTGAACGCTGCAATCGAGGCGGCCAGGGCAGGGGACGCCGGTCGCGGGTTTGCTGTTGTAGCAGACGAGGTGCGCTCACTGGCTCACCGGACCAGCGATTCTACCCGAGAAATCGAGGCCATGATTGGCAGCATTCAGCAGGGGACTACTCATACCGTAGACGCCTTGCTGACCAGTGCAGATCAGGCCAGGCAAACCCAGGAGCAGGCTGAGGCGGCAAGCCATGCACTAGGCACAATCAACGATGCGGTCAACGGTATCGATGAGCGTAACCTGGTCATTGCCAGCGCTGCTGAAGAGCAGGCACAGGTAGCCCGAGAAGTGGATCGTAATTTGGTTCGTATTCGTGATCTGTCTATCCAGACGTCTGCAGGTGCAGAACAGACCCATACAGCCAGCCAGGAGCTTTCTCGCCTCGCTGGAGACCTAAGCGGCATGGTTCGCCGGTTCAGAGTGTGACCGACTGGCAGGATGATGCTGATTAACAGACATCGTTCTGCCCTACGTTTCGGCTAGGTAACGCAACGGAATGTGATAAATGCGTCCTTTATGGAAGGGCGTTTGTAAGCCCTCGTTGCAGTCCATGCCCTAAGGTAGGTTTATGTCTCATCCCGATTCAATGGTTTCGAAGAAACTCAAACGCCTACCTCTGGAAACGTTAACGATGGCCTTTCTGGGCTTGGTGTTTGTGTCCTTGGTAGGGTTTGATTTCTGGCAAAGCTGGCATGCGCGAGACGTTCAACTGCAGCAGTCCGAGAGCACAACGCTCAACCTGACTCGCGCGTTGGCCCAACATGCTGAGGACTCGTTCCAAGAAGTGGATGTAGCGCTCATGAGCCTTCAGCACTTGCTGGAGCAGGGTGATGAGATATCGTTTAAACCAGAAGCGCTGCATACGCTGCTTGAAAAATATGCGGGCTCCCTAGAGCAGGTCGAGGGCCTTTTTGTTTTTGACGAGCAGGGCAATTGGAGGGCAACCTCTTTAGGTGAAACGCCATGGAAAGGCCAGAACTCAGACCGAGGCTACTTTAGATTTCACAATCAGAACACAACTGAAGACCCCTTCATTAGCCGTGCCATTCATTCCCGTTCTACAGGCAATTGGATTATCCCGATATCCCGGCGTGTTACCGACAAACAAGGGCGTTTTGCAGGCGTAGTGCTGGCTACGGTCAGGATGGAGTATTTTCTCGACTTCTACAGGCACATCGAATTGGGGCCTTCAGGTGCCATTGTGCTGGCGATGCCGGACGGCACGATTCTAAGTCGACGCCCTTTCAAAGACGAGTATCTGGTAGGTAAACACCTCGCCCAGAGCTACGTTATCACCACAGCATTGACTCAGGCGCCTTCCGGCATCGTGACTATCAAAGCGGTAATTGATGGGGTGGAGCGCCTGTATGGCTATCAGCTGATAGATAAATATTCCTTGTTGGTAATGGTGGCAATGAGCAAGAAAGAGCTCTTGTCGGACTGGACCGGTGATACGCAACGCTCAGCCATCATTGTCGCCAGCCTCATTATCGTAATGTCGCTGTTCGGCTTGGTGTTAATGCGTCAGATCGGGCACGCCAATACGGTAAAGGCTGAACTGATCGAGGCGCATCGTGCACTGGAGCGGCAGGCCTTGTCTGATGGGCTGACCGGATTGGCCAATCGTCGCTATTTCGATATGGCGTTGCAGCAGGAGCTCAAGCGGGCAGAACGTTCAGGGCAACCGCTAAGCCTGATCATGCTGGATATCGACTTTTTCAAGGGCTACAACGACCATTACGGACATCCTGCAGGCGACTATTGCCTGAAACAGGTCGCACAGGCGCTAAAGCACAGTCTCCCTCGATCGGGTGATTTTGCGGCAAGGTATGGTGGTGAGGAAATGGCGGCCATCTTGCCAGCCTGCGACAGCCAAGGCGCCCGGATAGTCGCTAAGCGTATTCAAGACCAGCTACGTAAGCTAAGGCTTGAGCATCACAACAGTCCATTCGGCGTAGTCACTGTCAGCGGTGGCATTCATACATATATGCCCGGCGAGGACGGCGCCTTGACTGGACAAGCGCTGATTGAGTGTGCAGACAGTGCTTTATATGAAGCCAAACGTAATGGGCGAAACCGGATGGTGGTGACTGAGAGTAGTCATACGTGATTAGCAGAGGAGACGTGAGAGGGGTTCCCGGACATGGGCTCTATACGCAGGTCCGGGACTAATAGTAATTCTAATACTATATTTAACATAAGATATATTATGCGAACCTAAGGATAAGTCTCATAGGAGCATAATCGACACATTTCCCCAGTGTTACATTTCCGATTAGTGCTTTAATCGGAAATTCATTACCTGCAGTACAAACTATTCAGGTCTTACTCCTGCGATCAATTTCTGCTTCATAAAGATGAATGACTGACGTTTTTAGGATGAGCCTGATGGTGCCTCGCTAATAACTCGGCAGCCTTTACGCAGGCGAATCTCTTCGTCAGAGGGTCTAATCGAGACAAATCTGAATTCAAGATTGTCATAGATTTCAAGATATCCCCACTCAAGACTCAATTCATCTTGTTCTTGCTCAGGTGGTTTTGCCCACCAAGGTTCACGACTGATCAACTTCGCCATGGTCTCTACCTGATATCTCTGTACAGTAAACATCAGCGAAATGGTTTTTTGATAATGCCTGCTTTACAGATTAGCTGGTTGAGCCTCGTACAACTGCAGACATAAGGTTGGTAACGTTCCCTGTTAGTGCTCTGACCACCTTATCTCTTTCGATAAGCTTTTAGGTTTAAAGATCTCGATCAGTCATGGGCTTGAAAGTGATAACTTAGACTGGAAAAAAGAATCAACCGCCTGTTTAAGTGCTAAGGCAGGATCGAGTTCCCTATACTGTTGACTCAATGTCATCGCGGCCCTTTTGAATCGCGCCTCCCTCAAAACCGTTGCGACGGCCTCTGATAAATCCTGCGTGGCGGGACGATCTGTTTTGAGGTTGATACCTGCACCTGCCCACGCTACCCGCGCTGCAACTTCTGCTTTGTCTTCCGAAGTGCCTGCAATCACAAGCGGAACGCCATGTCGCAATGCCTGTTGTACGCCACCGTACCCGCCGTTGGTAACCATGACATCGACGTACGGAAGCATCTGCTCATAAGGCAAATAGTCAGCCATGTAGGCATTTTGGGTAACAAATGGTTTGGTGTGCTCCCCTGGTTTACCGGCTGTAGCAATTACCAACGCGTTACTAGCTGCAAGAGCATCAAGCGTTGGATATACCAGGTCCTCCAGGTTACGAGCTACGGTGCCTTGAGTGACAAAAATAACAGGCCGACCCTTTGCTTTCGCTGCATCGACTTCACCCCACCAAGCTGGCAAAGAATAGGCTTGTACTTGGCTTGGCGCAGTACCTATCAATTTTACAGAGGGAGGAAGACAGGCTCCGGCATATTCCAATCCTGGTACAGTCATCTGCAGAAACACGTCTGGAAGTAGCGTGGTGGCATCCATAAAGGAATAAGGCATAGGCCTTGTACCGAATGTGCCCAGGGCGGCATCAAGGGCTGCTTTTGAGCCCCCCATCTCCCTGCCAAAATCACGACTTAACTGTATATACCGTTGTCTTTCGTGTTCCGTAGTAGCAGGAGGAAGTCCTTTACCAAAGGGTGCCAGATGGTCTGCACTGAGCATTAGGGGCGTTATCCCGAGTGAGATCAAGCCGGCAGGTCGTGTGCCAGAGAATCGCAGCTGGAATGGCCATCCTCCTGCAAACATATGATTGGTTATGAGCACAGCGGGCTCATCGCTTTCGCCTAGTACAGCTTGAACTGTCTTGGTCTGGTCGACCAATGGCTGGATAAATAGGACGCGGAAATCGAAGTCAAGCAGCTGAGGACCAGGCCGCAGCTTTTTACGGTCAGGAAAGGTTTGGTTGACATCCCGCGCATCATAATCCGCTGTACCTTGTAATGTAACATGCCGGATACCTTCCTGCTCAACACGTTCTTTTGACGCAGATCCCGTGATGAAAGTGATGTCATAACCCTGCTCTTTCAGGCGCGGCAACAATGACAAAACGGGAAGTACATGACCTACCTGGGGCGTGGTTGCAACGATAATGCGAGGCATCAAATAACCTTAATCAACGGTGTATGAGTCAAGGTTTACCGATCATCCATGACATTCTTACTAAGAATAAGTAAAGATATTCTGTATCTGAAAAGGATAGGTATGACGGAATACTCACCAACACGTGGCGCCACGGAAATTTATGTTATGGGCTACGGTTAAATCTGCATTCAACGCTATCATTGAATTCCTTGGTAGTGATGCTCAAAAAACGCAACGCGTACAGTGATTACTCGATAAGACCACCCTCTTCTTCACCCAGCCGTTGAGTCACAGAGCCGACTAGATGGCCGCGCTGCCTGACATCAGTTAATCTAAATAGCTGGCCTTGTTGCCATTACCTGTATGACTTAGCACGACGATGCTACTGCGTTCGTAACTTTTCGATTGTCGAACAACAGCCTCATTCCCAATTCCCGTCTGAGTCGACGTTGCGCTGTGCGAATATTCATAGGGGAGACTTTTTCGATCCGAGCGATAGTCAGGTCTCCGCACTGATCAATGTCAATCGAGCCGCCACCACCCTAGCTGATATCTACGATATTGTTATTTCCAAAAGTAGTGCTTTCTGCCGAGCTATATATACCGGGCTGGTTTACCCGAGGTGTATTCGCATCTGTAGCTTTCACCATATTGAGTTATCTCAGTCTGGTTATTATTACCTTGTGTATTGCCACCCCACCACCCTACTGCGCCACTCTGATTAGCCGACAACAATTTTTTGTCGCCATTTTGTGTTACATCAACGCGACCACTCAGCCAACTGCCTTGCCGAATAGCAAGCTGAATCCCGTGATCCTGTTGAAAGTATTTAAGACTCACTTGATACTCGCCACGCTGGTCGATCCTGACCACATTACCGTTACCAGCGGTAGTACCTATCAACTCCCCCGCCGCTATAGGCTATTTGCGATATAAATAGCTCATTGGTTGAGCCTTCCTGTTTTGAGGTCTAAATGAGGCGTAGTTGTAATTACCCGTTTGGTCAACGCTTGCCGTGCCTGACAAGCTGAGCAGGACATACTTCTATCGCCCTTTTGGTTGATCGCTCCATATGCTTCGTTACCTCCCTGTACCTCAATGGAGTTATGGTTTCTTGCTGCCTACCCAAAAATTATTTGAATAACGCGATTTTCCAAAGGCAATTTTGGTCTGGTAGCCGCTTGACTAATAACGCGTTGCTTCAAGCTGTCTATCAGCGCAGTGTTACCGTCCTGTATTAAATCAGCCGTGTTGCTGTCTGCAAGGCAAGAGATGCTGAATGAGAGCAGAGCAACCATGAAACAAGGTTTGATAGTAGACATAAAGAGCCCCTGACTTTGCTATAACGCAGTAGATAGCGTGTGAGCAAACAGGTCAGGGCCAAAAGACATCAGGCGGGGCACTCTCTGCATAACAGGGTGTGAGCCTGTAACGACAAAATAGTAAAGCGTGTTTTGCTTACAATAACCATAAAGCGAGCCTTATGGTTGGTCGATTCTCAAGCAACGTAAATCAGGGCTATCACTCAACTGATCTTAAATTAAGCCTAACGCTATGTTGCAGGCCGTTAAAGCACAGCCTTCCCCATTTGTTTAATGATAAAACAGCTTTTTGACAAGCTCGGCAATATGTAGGCTGAGCTGCAGTAGAAAGTCAGCTAAATTGCCGAGCTTGCAGTAATTTTTCGCTACACAGTTCAGCTAGCAATAGCCTCTGGAAGTTTGGCGATGACCTTTATCTCAAATTGAAAGCCGTAGAGCCATGTAACGCCAATGCCGGTTAACGTCGGATAGGGTGCTTCTCCCCAGTATTCGGGCAGTACTTTCCAGATCGTATCGAAGTGTGTTTCGGGATCAACGATGAAAACCGTTACGTCAATGACATCTTTGAACGAGCAGCCTGCTGCAGCCAGAATCGCGTTCAGATTTTCAAAAGCAAGCCGCACCTGGGCGTCTAGGTCCGGCTCGGGTGAGCCATCCTCACGACTACCAACCTGTCCTGAAACAAACAAAAAACCGTTGGAGCGAATCGCGGGTGAATATCGATTACGCTCATATAATGCCTGGCGGCCAGTTGGAAAAACGACGTTGCGTGTGCTCATGGTTGCTCTCCTGATGGGTCAATGCCCGGTGTAGAGAGACTTTAAGGAACGCTGGCCTGCTGAATAAACTAGCAGGCGCAGTCATCACTATTTGTAAAATCCAAATAATCTACAAGACAGTAGGAACAACGATGGATCGTTTTGATGCAATGCAGGCGTTTGCTCGTGTTGTGGAGGCAGGGAGCTTTACCAAGGCAGCCGAAACACTTCATATGAGCAAGACCAGCGTTACCCAACTAGTGCAGCAACTGGAAGCCCGGTTACGCGTTAAGCTGCTCAACCGGACCACACGCCGTGTCAATGTGACGGCCGATGGGGCCGCTTATTATGAGCGCGTGGTCAGACTGCTTGCGGCCGAAACGAGCTTATCCAGCGCCTCCTTGGCTCCCAGGGGCAGGCTACGGGTGGATGTTCCCAGCCCTTTTGCACGTCTGGTTTTGATTCCTTCACTTCCAGCGTTTTACGAAAAGTACCCCGATATCCAACTTGATATGGGTGTCAGCGATCGTATGGTTGACCTTATTAGCGACAATGTGGATTGCGTTGTGCGTGGTGGCGAGATTACTGATCAGTCGTTGGTCGCTCGTCATATAGGCGATTTACGACTTAGGGTATACGCAGCGCCGAGCTATCTGAGACGCGCAGGGATGCCGCTACACCTTAGGGAATTGGAGGGCATTGACCATCGTATCGTAGGCTTTCACTGGGCACGCACCGGCAAGGTCTTTCCCTATGCCATGCATTCCGGTAACGAGAGCGTCAATGTCATGGGTCGTTATGCGCTTGCCGTTGATGATGGTAACGCCTACCTGGCCGCTGGGCTGGCAGGGCTAGGCCTTCTCTGGCTACCCGATTATATGGCTAGAGACTATCTGACTCGAGGCGAGCTGGTTCCGGTGTTTGAGAACTGGCGCCTCGATCCGATGCCAATGTACGTGGCGTTCCCCCCAAATCGGCATGTTAGCGCCAAGCTACGTGTGTTTATCGAATGGATCGTCGAACTGATGACACCCAACGAAGCAGCATCAGACAAGGGAACAGGCGCTACGAACCCTGCCAGTTGACATAGGATCCACCCACCTGAACCGTGTTTACCAGCAGTACCTTCTCTTTTCCCTCAAGGTCCAGCGGTTTCCCTACTCACGGCTCTGCTGCCGACCGGCATACACCTACATGACACAAAGCCCCGCACGGAAAACTGATCCAGGCCGGGTAATTTAGCATCTTGATTAGCTGCGTGTTGAGTCGCTCGCTTAAGGTTCTCACACTAGCCTGCTTGATGTCGGCGAGGCACCGCCTAGCCATGGGCTATCATCAGGGCATGAGGAAAACGGACAGGCTATGCGCACTTGCGGATACTGCCATAGAAACGATCACCTCTGACTGACTAGGCTGCACCTCTCATCCGCTAGTAGCAGACTGCAAAGGCATCGACCGCCTATACGGTCATACCGAGTCTTCTATCATCAAAAACGATACTCCATCCTTTGCTGGCAAGTTCAAAAGCCATTTAGCTGTACCGCTACGGCACGCTTTTACCCAACTCTTTGGATGCCATGATGACCATAAACTATGTAAAACAGTAATGTGCCCGTGATGCCATTTTCCTTTGCTAACCTTACTGCGAAGATTCACCGGAAGGAGGACACGGATGAGATATGCAATGGTTCTTTTATCTTTACTACTGACTTCTGGTCTGGCGCAGGCACAAGACTGCTCTCAAAAAGAAGTTGAGATCCAACGTCAACTTGAGAATGCCAGAGAACACCGTAACTCCGGTCGTATTCGTGGATTGGAAGCCGCACTCAAATCAGTACAGGAGAACTGTACCAACTCAGATCTGCGCGCCAAGCGGCAGCATGCCATCAATGATGCTCGTAACGAGGTTGCCGAGCGTAAAGCGGACCTTCAAGAAGCGATAGATAGCGGTTCGGCCGAAAAAATCAAGATACGCCAACATAAACTGGCGGAGGCCCAAAAAGAACTACGTGATGCATTAAGAGAGTGATGCTTTAAATGCTAAATGGCGGCGGATGCCAACACTATAAAATGAACATCAGGGCTAATGTGCACAGCGATCATGTCTTGCGCTACGGCCTCGTCTAACCTGACACCAGGGTCAAATCGATCCGCGGCAATATCAACGAACCCATTATCGGAACCTTGATGATGGGATACTGGGGCAAAAGACTGGCAGCCCGTTGAAACATGTTTTCAAAGCTTCAGCATCTCAAACCTGTTCCGTTGAGTCTAAAAGTTTGCCGCAGCAGGGCTAAAGTTCAAAGCTGAAAGCGGCCTATTAGCCTATTGCTGTTAATCACGTTAAGCGAGAGCTTCCAGCAAGCCTCGGCAAGTCTACTGATGCAGTAATGGTGCATGGGCAATCACCGAGCTGACACGAATGAGCTTTTTCTATCGAGGGTACCTCCAAGTTAAAATTGCCAGTGTATGGCCGAGTTAAATGCCTAAACAGAAAATGGCGACTCGGCCATAAACGATGAAATCATCTGCTTGCCCCGACGCGAGTGCTCATGAAGCCACTCTTTATAAAACATCACGAATCGTTTCACTCAAGGCATCTACGTATTAGAAACAAGCCCGTATCGAAGCCGTCGGGACAACCTTTGGGCGTTGACTTGGTAGCCTCATTACACCTGAAGTTTACGTAGCTCACCCCCCTCCTGCTTTAGGCGCTTCAAATACGTGGCGGAGTTCAGTAACTGGTAGGGGAAGTAAAGGCCCGGTGAGGTGGGCGGTTGACCGTCCAGCCCGAGCAGCCTTTCAAGGACCATTGCTACGCTAAGGCCTGTTAGCGGTGCCGCGCCTTTTGGATAGATGACGGCATGACGTGTGCGCAGCGGTTCGCCATTTAGGTCCTCGCCTTCAAGCTCAATGATGATCTCGGTCGACATAGGTTTACCCTGACGTCGGGTTGAGCTAACCCCGATGCCCATATTGAACTGGATATTGGCTGCGCCTGTTGCGGCCCCTAGGCCAACGACGTCAATGGATGAAAACCCGGACGCTTCGATTTCAATACCATCAACTGCACGAAAGCTGACCTTGGCATCCTCTCCTTCCCGCCAAACATATACACCGTCACGCCGGGTCAGCGCGGCTGGCAGCATCCTGTTCAGGCGCTCAAAGTCGCTTGCAACAGTCGGGCCTCCGGTATCCTGTTCATCGACCAGCGCATTGATGCGTATGTCGTGCACCCGGCTAAACGCCCTGGCAATGCTCAGTGTGGATACTGTTGTAGCGCCCACCATCCATTCGTAACCGAGGACAATGGGTGCAGCATTAGGCATGTGCATGTAGGTTGCGATTTCCGGTGCGATCTCGAAAATGCCAGATGAAATACTGAGATGAGGCACACCGTGCTTTTGGGCGTAGCGTAGCCCGGCAATAGCATGGTCCATGTAGAAGACTACGACGCCGCTGACGGTGCGATCCCCAAGGCCCAGATCGTCGGCGCCAGCGTCAATGACCACGCCTTGCGCTCCGCCAATCTGTTCTGCGGCCTGTTGGGCCTTGGCAGCATCGCGGCCGCCAATCAGCAGTGGTACATCAGGATAGGCTGCGCGCAGCGCCCGGGCAGTTTGATGACCAATTGCACCAGAACCGCCCATTAACAGGATAGGATTAAGTGACATTACATGATCTCCTAATTCCAGGCTTCAACCTACTACTGGTAGGTAAACTATCACGACTATCACTTATATGAACCTACCACTGGTAGGTTTTTTAATTCGGGAATGATCAAGTGCAAAAAGAAACCGTGCCCTCCGCTATACGTTCCTCTACACGCCGGCTTCCAAAAGCCGAGCGGCGTAGACAACTGCTGGATACCGCATTGCTGATCGTGCGGGAGGAAGGAGCAGACCGGTTGACCTTGGGGTATCTCTCCGTCCGCGCAGGCGTCTCCAAACCGGTGGTTTATGATCATTTCGATACCCGCTCGAGCCTGTTGATCGAGCTCTACAGATGCATTGATATCGAGCGGGTTAACGCTTTCCGTGACGCAATGTCCTTAACCCCGCGGAGCCTCGAAGATACTGCCCAACTCCTGGCAAACGCCTACATTCAGTGCGCAGGAGACACAACCGACGAATTCTATGCAATAGGCGCAGCTCTGGCAGGCAGCGAAGAGAAAGCAGCAGTCTTTCAGGAGCTGTTGGATAACTGCGTGCAAATGTTCATAGCCGTGCTCAAACCTCACGCAGCTTTTTCGTCTGGCGAATTGGAGCGATGCTGTACGGGCCTTGTTGGCGCGGGAGAAGCACTCTCAGGCGCATTAGTACGAGGGCGCTATAGCAAGGATGAGGTGATTGACGCGTTCGCCTCCTTGATCCGGAACGCTTTGCCGGGCACTAATTGAGGCTGAACATGAATGCGGCAGAACCGTGTTCTTATGCTTTCACAAAATATAGGCCAGCCGGTTGGATTTTCCAGCCAACTCCTTAACTCCTGCTCCAACATTTATGGATAGTAATGTCCAGCAGCGATTCTACGCAGGCAGCGCGCACCATCCAGGTTATAGTCCTTGCGCCCGCTCCGGGCTGAAACAGACTCCGTGTCCCAATGTGGCCCTCTTGGATCTGCATCGTTGATCAGATCGATACTTCCAACCGGCGGGCCGCCTCCTGCATCAACAAACAAAGTCGCCAGTTCCTTATCCGTGGTGGCTCTTGGCCGAAAGCTTGAAGCATCGTGTGCGGCTATACTGTAGTTGCATAGATGGTCCTCTACGCCGAAGCGTCCCAGTGCCGTTATATATTTGAGTAACGTAGCGGTCGGGGCCACTCGAAAGCTAAAGGCCTGTTGATCATCTGCTTCAGGCTCCCAGCCTAGTGCATGTAGTTTGGCAAGCGCTTCCCTCGCCTGCTCTACTGGCTTATTGGCCTTGTTCAGAAAGAGACTGGCAGCGTTGAGCTGCATAGGCTATCTCGGTAGCGAAAGGAGCATTAGGAGTAGCAAGTACTGCACATGGCTGATAGAGGATGGCCTGAGAAAAATAATCAATTAGCGACCGCCCACCGCCCCGCCACTCACGGCCTGCCCGCTCGATACTGACCAAACCCGATGCCCTGGGCTGGACTTGTGGCTGGGCCGCAACAATACCGTCAATAATGCCGGCATGGTCGGCCTCACCTGCTAAAAGTGCTGCCCCGCCTCCATTGGAATTACCTGTCACTATAACCAGCGTATTAACGGACGAGAGTTTTTTAGCGCGCTCTGGTCGGGACCGGTTGATCCACCAAAAGGCAAACTCAATGGAGCGAAGTACGTCTCTTCCCCAGGTCGCGTCTGGATTCAATCTGGAATGGGCATGCTTGAACGCCAGTCGATCAGGATAATGCGAGAGATATTTCGCCCGTTCAGCCGTATGTAGCGGAGCTCTGAAATGAGCCTCTTGGCCAGCCATGAAGGAAGAAACCACACGACCATCGATCAGTTGAACCCGATTAGTAGCAAGATCATGCCAGCCATTTCCCTGGCCTTTATCGGTATACACCACTGCGCATCCACGATGCAGTCCCCATCCGCCTACACGGGGGACATCCTGATACAGTCGAGACGAGCCTGAAGCAGGTACCGTAAGAATACAGGGACTCTGCCAACTGAAATTCTTGGGGATATGCAGCAACATGGCCGCTGTTGCAAAGCCCTGCTGATCATCGGAATAAGCCAGCACTTCATCCCCTGCTACTCGCTCAGCATCTGCAACCACGCGCCCATCAATAAGTGTAGGACCGTAGAGTCGTCCCCATCCCTGACGTGGATCCTGTTTTGAATATAAGGCGTTACGGCGGAGTTCGTTTACAGTGGGGTGTGCCGCGTCCCGATAGCCAGGCACCTCACCTAACCAGATGGCCTTTCCAAGGCCCGCTGTGAGCAGATCATCACTGATGCCATCGGTATGGCGAACCGAGTAGATCTTTAGCCATTGGGGACGATGGTCATGACGGGACGTTGCGTCTATCTGGGCAGCGTTTGCATACCAGACAAACGATACGCCCAGACCTATTGCAAGAATACCCAGACGTTTTTGCATGAGATGCCTCTTCTTGGAGTTATCGGTCAACAGATGCAGGTATTGAGGGCTTGGTTGTGGCTCAAAGGCTTCTGAAGCGTTCGGGCCTGGCTGTATCAGTAGTCAGTAATGGACCGCGCCGCTGAGCACAGCAAATACCAACATGACCAGACTCACGCCCCAGGCCCAGAAAAAGGTAAAGGCAATGTGTTTGCGCAGCTCGACCTCGGCCAGGGCCAGGGCGAGATAAACGCTGGGTACTACGGGGCTAATGGCGAAACCAGTGTTTTCGCCAATGAGCATGGCACGCGCTACTGCCTCAAGCGGGACTCCAGCTGCCACCGCCACATCGCGTATCACGGGCAATAGGGCGAAATAGTACGCGTCGGGTGAGAAGATCATTCCCAGCGGTACACCAAATGCGCCAATAATCAGATGCAGGTACTGCGCCGCCCCCGCTGGTAGGGTGTCGATCAGCGCCATGGCCATGCCGTCAGACATCTTTGCTCCCGCCAGAACGCCGAGCAGTACCCCGGCAGCCATCATGACCAATACCATCTGCAGGGCGTCAGCGGCATGCGCCTTGATACGCTCGGTTTGGCTTTCCAGGGAGGTGAAGTTGAGCGGCAACGCCAGGCCTAGCCCCACCATGAAGCAGGCATACAGCGGGAAGATGCCTGTAAACAGGCAAGCCAGGATTGCGGCGGTCAGACTTACGTTTAGCCAGTAGCGTATCCCGCGTGGCGACAGGGCGTGCTCGCGCGCTTCCGGCTGAGCTAGGGTCAGGTCAAAGCTTGATGCCGCCCCCAGGGATACTGGCAGTTGACGTTGCGCTCGCAGACCGAGCCAGGCAGCGATAAGCATTAAGCAGGCAAACCCAACCAGTTGCACAGGTATCAGCCCCAGCCACAATTGGGTGGCATCGAGCCCAGTAGTAGCGGCTGCGCGGGCGGTGGTTCCCCCCCAGGGCACCATATTGCCTACCCCAGCAGTGGTGCCAACCAGCATTAAAAGCATAGTGGGACTCATGTTCATGCGTTTATACAGGGGCAACAGCGCCGGGATGGTCAGCAGGAAGGTTGCCGCACCAACACCATCAAGGTGAACCACTGCGGTAACCACCACGGTTACCAGGGCAACCAGCAGTGGTTTGCCACCTGTACAGCGGATCAGCAAATTGACTAGAGGATCAAACAGGCCGCGATCTCGCATGATGCCGAAATAGAGAATGGCAAACAAAAACAGCGCAGCAGTTGGCGCAACCGTGAGCAGACCATTTTTGATAAACGCGCCGATTTCAACGGGGGAAAAGCCAGCCAGAAGGCAGATGGCGACAGGAATTGTAGTAAAGGCCACGACCGGGCTGATTCGGCGCAACAGTATCAGCACTATGATGCTGAGCATCATGGTGAAACCTAGTGCGGTGATCATGTTTTGAACCTCGGTATTTGTTTTTATTGTGGGGTCCGACCCGACGGTCCTGGCCGGCAGGTCGAAGAACAGGCGCAGGCAGATCAGTCAGGAGGTGGTAGACGCATCGACAACAAAAGATAACTCAGGCTCTTGCCGTGCCGGTCAAGGCCAGGGCTGCGATTGACTCCTCCCTCCAGAGCGTCCTCCAGGACAAAGTTAAGCGCTTGTAGCGAATCGACTGCATAGCGCTTGACCTGTGCTGGCCGGCGGCTGGCAAACTGCGTAGCGACGCGCTCGGCCGTCAGTTCCTGCTTGAGCCATTCGTAGTGGGCCGCGTCCAGTGGAAACACCGCAATGCTAAGGATATTGCCCTTGTCGCCTGCGCGAGCATGAGCAACGTCGGCAAGAGTGACAGTTGCATTCATCAGTACCACTCCAGACGTGTGTCAATTTCAGCGCGTGGAATCAGAAAGCTGCGCGTAGTAAGGGATTCACCAAGGTGTCGGCGTACGCCACCTCCTCCAGCCGGACCGTTTGTATAAAGCGCCTCCACTTCAGCGAGCAACCTCTCAAGCAGCACCCGATCATGGTGGACCAGACCGACCCGGGTTCGCACGTCCTCGACATGAGGCACCTGCGCAAGACATTTGCCCAGGTAGTCGCCACGGGTATCATTAAAGAGACTGGCAACACCAGCAAGATCAATCCATGGCTCCACCCCGGGGGCAAGTCGGTCAAACCGTTGCAGGAGGATCTCACGGGCCAGATTGGCTCGGGCCACAGCGCCAGGCCCGGCGTAGGATATCTCCGCCTCGCCAAACCACAGCCCGCGCACCCCGGCCAGGCCTTTAAGCTGCTCCGGGCGTGGGTGCCCCTGAATACCACTAACGGCCACGCGATCGGCTGCCAGCGTGCTCACCCTGACCTCGCTTAGATCCAGGATGACGTCAGGTGTAAGGTAGCGACTTGGATCATGCACTTCGTAGAGCAATTGCTCCTTGACCGTGCGCTCGTTCACGAAACCGCCGGAGCCAGCCGACTTGGTAATCACAAGGCTGCCATCGGCACGGACCTCGGCAATGGGACACCCCAGCTCGGCCAGATCGGGTACGTCCTTTAGGCCAGGATGAGCAAAGTAGCCGCCGGTAATCTGGGTGCAACACTCCAGTAGATGCCCGGCTACGGTAGCGATTGCTATCTTCTGCCAGTCATCGGCAGCCCAGCCGAGTCCATGCCGGATCGGGCCAACCGCCAACGAGGGATCGGCGACTCGACCACAGAGCACAATAGCTGCCCCTTCAGTCAAGGCCTGGGTAATTCCGTCGGCACCGGTATAGACATTGACCGAGACAAGGTCGTCTTGCACGCCGTCCAGTTTCAACCACTGACCAAGACGCTGACGATCCATACCAAGCAGATCATCACCAAGGACACAGGCTATTTTCAGCCCGGGATAGTTTCCGCCAAGTCTGGCACGCAGGCGCTCGGCCGCTGCCCGCGGATTGGCCGCGCCACCATTGGTAATAATCGGTATCCTTGCTTCTATGCAGATATCAAGCACAGGCTCAAGAAAGTCGAACAGCCGTGCGGCATAGCCAGTGGCAGGATCGGCCTGCTTGCGCAGCTGTGCCTCCGCTAATGTGCGCTCGGCCAGCAATTCAAACATCAGGTAGCGTTGCCCTGAACGGCGAGCCAGGTCCTCCGCAAGCTGTCGCCCCGTGTCAGGGCGGTCATTGGCGAAGCCCGCCCCACAGCCGATATGTATTGTTGTCATTGCTTCGGACTCAACATGGGTTCCAGGTCATAGTGCAAGCAAATATACTTTTCTGTGAATTTTAAATATTCTAATAATTAATCCACTTATTTTATTAATTATGGATATCAACTTCCGGCAACTACGCGCTTTTGTTCTGATTGCAGAGACCTCCAGCTTTACTCGTACCTCAGAGCAGTTACACCTGTCTCAGCCAGCACTGAGCTACAGTATCCGCAAGCTGGAAGAAGCGGTTGGCTTGCAATTACTGGCACGTAATACTCGGAGTGTAGAATTGACCCCGGGCGGAGAACATTTCCTGTCGCAGGCCAGGCGGATGCTGAGCGATATAGATAATGCTGTACGTGACGCTCGTGAAACGCTATGCCTGAGTCGAGGAACGATCCGCCTGGCCGCACTTCCCACAGCGGCGGCCTCGTTTCTTCCAGAAGCCATTGCTGCGTTTATGGGCGATCATCCAGGAGTGCTGGTATCGCTGCGTGATGGTCGAGCAGGAGAAGTCCGGGCCTGGGTTCAGAGCGGTGAAGTGGATGCAGGCATCACCTCAATGCCCGAGGATATTTCCGGCCTCAGCTTTGAAGCGCTGGTAAATGATAATCTGGTGTTGCTGGCTCCGCGGGGCAGGATCTCAGATGGGAAAAAAAGGCCGCAGGTGTGGCAGGAGCTGCCCTATATCGCACTGACCCCAGATACCAGCATCCGTCCATTGGCTGACGCTGCTTTGCATTTACTAAAGGTGCCTGCCGAGCCCGCCTGGGAAGTAGCACACATGAGTACTGCCGCTGCGCTAGTGCGTGCTGGCCTTGGTTTTTCTTTGCTGCCGGCAAGCTGCACAGCGTTTCTTCGGGTCGACAACGAACTATTAGTGGTTCCCTTGAAGCAGACTGGACAACGCTCCCTGGGTTTCCTGCAGAAGAAGCCTATTAGACATACGCCATCAATGCGGGCTTTTATGGTTTACCTGACCCGCCAATTGGCAGCGAACGCAACCTGAGCGTTCATGTATCACGTTTCCTCTTACCTTCTGGTCCAGTCAAGAAGCCTGTCGCTGGCCTTCTTATCCTCACTATTGGCATCACTGCACCGGCTGTACTCTGGTTTGGGCTATGGGATTTGAACAAGCGCGAGTAGAATAAGATGTATAGGATATACGTCTTAATTTCTCGAAAATAGCCGCTTTTTCGTAGCCATATTTCTTGGCCTGAGTGGACTTGCATCAGCGGATTTGTAGGGCAAGATGGAGTTATCGGACACGGCCAGGAGCCCGCGATGACCGCCTTCCAACCTACACAAGTCACCTTTGCCTTCCCTCAAAGTGAGGTTGCAGTCCAGCTGCCCGAGCGCTCACTGGAGCAGAAGATCGAGGGGGACTGTGCAGGCCGTCACCGCGATGATCGAGCAAGGTTGGCATCCGGTCGTGGCCTGGAACGGTGGCATCACATGAGCAGGTAGAGCGCGAGGCGTTGTGCTTGAAAGAGGTGCTCCTGACTTCGGAGGAGTCTACCTGTAGCCATGACCTGAACTGACACATCAGCGCAGGCTATGGTGCATACCAGCCTGAAAAAGCAGGTTGATCATGAGCACACCTGCTCGCTCATCAGGGCAACGGCATCCTCACCTGCCATAATGCGCATGGGTGAAGCCGGATCGTTTGCCGCACACCATACCGCCTCGGCAACGTCTTGGGCTTTAGTTACCAAGCTCGATTGTGACCATTCGGCAAAGACCTGCTGCGCCAGGTCGGCATAGGCAGCAGGAATACTGTCTTGCATTCGGGGCTGGGCGTTCTTGCCAAAATCAGTCTCAGGTGCGCGGCCTGGAAGCACAAGACGCACCCGCACGTTGAACGGTTCAAGCTCGAGTGCTAGAGACTCGGTGAATGCATTCACTGCTGCCTTGCTTGCCGTATACACGCTTAGCAGCGGTAATGACATGGTCGTTACGCAGGAGGTGACGTTGATGATAACGCCTTCTCGACGCTGTCGGAATTGCGGTAGCACGGCTTGAGTCATCGCTATGGTGCCAAGGGTATTGGTTTCGAAGATACTGCGGATGACGTCCATTGAGCTTCCTTCAAGGGCGCCCAGTAAGCCAACCCCCGCATTATTGACCAACACATCTATCGGCCCTGCGGCCTCAATCGCCTGTTGAATACTGACCGGGTCCGTTACATCCAAGGCAAGTACACGAATGTTTTTTGACGCTGAAAAAGGGCTTTTTTCCGGAGTGCGCATAGTTGCGATGACCTTCCAGTTCCGCTCAAGAAAATAATGAGCAGTGGCCAGGCCAAAACCGGAAGAGCAACCAGTAATCAGTACAGTTTTCATGTGTAGCTTCCATCAGGTGATTGACAGTAGTGGAACAATAAGCTGTTCTGCCCGGACCTTAAATCCCTATAAATCCGGAAATCTTTTGCAGGAGTCCGAATGTCTGATCCACTCACCGAGGTGGTAACCCTGCTGCAACCCCGCGCCGCTTTATCCAAGGTTATCAGCGGTGCTGGAGCATGGCGCGTTTGCCGAACGGACAATGGCCAACCGTTCTACTGTGCAGTATTTGAAGGAGAATGCAGGTTGTCAGTGACAGGGCATCCAACGATTACCCTGAAAGCCAGTGACTTTGTCCTTATTCCCGCGGCGTATGATTTCACGATGGCCAGCCTTGAACCGATGAGCGACGAGGACGCCTATACCGTACCTGTGGAACTACGATCACAGAACTTCCGGGTTGGCACGTCTGGCGTTCCAGCCGATGTTCAATTACTGGTCGGCCATTGCACATTTGATTCTCCGGATGCAGCTGTGCTGGCATCACTGCTGCCGCAATGGGTGCATGTTCACGGTGAGCGCCGGCTGGCGACGTTGGTGGAGCTGGTAGCCGAAGAAGCACATGGGAAGCGGCCAGCGCGGGATGTTGTCCTGGCGCACCTGGTAGAGGTACTTTTCATCGAAGCCTTGCGCTCCGCCACGAATATAGCCGCTTCGCCTGGGCTCCTGCGAGGGCTCGCTGACGAACGATTGGCTGTAGCAATCCGGCGAATGCATCAACATCCACACAGACCCTGGACCGTTATGCAACTGGCTAAGGAAGCTGCACTCTCCCGCTCGACGTTTTTCGAGCGATTTACCCAGACGCTTGGCACAGCGCCTATGGCGTACCTGCTCACGTGGCGTATGGCGTTGGCCAAACGGCTGCTACAGCGTCAGGACAGTAGTATCACTGAGATTGCTCAACAGGTGGGGTACAGTTCAGCGAGCGCTTTCAGTGTTGCGTTTAGCCGATATACAGGGCTTTCCCCCGCGAGGTATTCACGAGGGGAGCTGAGTAAATAAGGCTAAACAGGGCAAGCTGCTTCTAGCCTAGGTGCGTTTGCTCAACCTACGTGATCCCTTAAGGTTGATAAATGAAGGACTTTCCAGGCTTATAACTTGCCGCGTCCCGTCAGGCCGAGCGTGCCAGTTGGGTAGCAAAGTCTCGATAGGAGTAGAGTTCTCGCCCCAGGATCCTACGTAAACGCTCTACATCGCCGCTTTCTGGAATCAGTCCGTCAGTAACATAGCGCTCGGCCATAAGGCGCATTTCATAGGCCATCCACTTTGGCATGACATTGGCCATATTCTGTTCAAAACCAGAGGGGTCATCGCCGCCATAGATAATCGGGCGATGCAGTACATCTGTCCAGATAGCAGCCACATCCTGTCCCGTCAGCGTATCGGGTCCTACCAGATTAATCGTTTCGATCGGCAGCTCAGCCGGCAATCGGTCTCGACGGAGCAGTTCAAGGGCAGCAACTTCAGCGATGTCACGGACGTCGACCATGGCGATGCCTTTGCTGCCGATGGGCATTGATATACACCATGGCTTAGGATCGCCTCCTGAACCATTACCTCATTGTCAATAAAGTAAGAAGGACGAAGGATGGTAGCGCTAAAGCCCATGGCCTTGATCATACGCTCGGCACCTAACTTGACCGCGAAGTGAGGTACGTTTACGAAGCGATCAGCATGTATAACCGACAGATAGACCACCCGCTTAACGCCCGATTCCCGCGCAATATTGAGCGCGACAAGCGCCTGAGTGAATTCGTCTGGTGCCACTGCATTGAGTAGAAAGAACGTAGAGATGCCAGCGAAGGCCTGGCGAAGCGAGCCGATATTAAGCATTTCACCTTGCACAACTTCAACCTGCGCAGGGAAATCTGCGCTTGAAGAATTGCGCATGAGCACGCGGACGTCTGCATTGAGTTCGAGCAACTGTTTAACGACTTGGCGACCAACTCTGCCGGTGGCGCCGGTAACAAGGATAGTCATGATAGTTCTCCGTGGTTGATTTGACTGACGGTTACACTATCAATGGTTTTATTTTGATCCGAAAGACTATAAAAGTAGACTCCGTGTTCCATACATGGGACAGTCAATTCAGATGTGTTAATGAATCTGCACTGAGGTACTTAAACGCTGTAGCACAGTTTTATAGGTGAACCAGATGGATCTTCTTGCTCTTACAGATTTCAATCTTGTGGCTCGACACGGTGGATTTGGTCGCGCTGCCCGCGCCTCTGGCCGGCCAAAGGCAACGTTGTCCCGGCGAGTAGCAGACTTGGAACGCAGTCTTGGTCTACGACTATTCGAACGTGGAGCCAGAGCGTTAAAGCTTACCGAAGAAGGAAAAGCGCTTTTTGAGCGTACAAGTGCGCTGCTGATCGAGCTTGACGAAACTACGGCGGCGATCGCGTCGGGTGGAGAACAGCCGAGGGGAACACTGCGAATCAGCGCGCCTCTTTTGTTTGCCCAAACTGCAATGGGCAAGCTTGCAGCTGGCTTTATACTCAAGTTTCCGGAGGTTCGGCTTGAGGTCACCACGGAAGACAGGGCCGTCGACATGATCGAGGAAGGATATGACCTGGTGATTCGGGTTAATCCAGATAGAGACGAAAGCCTTGTAGGAAGAATATTTCTGCGTGACCGGCTTGTGGTTGTCGCAAGTCCACAGCTTGCTCTTCCGGTATAAAATCTTGCTGTCCCGGCGGTAGTACGAGGATTTTCAAACCAGAGTCCCGGGTGGGCAGTCAACTTATCAGCTGGCAAATCATGTATAGCGGTAAAACCAGTCCTCAGTCTGTCTTCGCTTGTCATGATCCACGATGCAGTCAGAGCGGGTGTTGGGGCTGGATGCCTACCTCTGTCGCTGATAAGCAATGATTTACGCGACGGGACGCTGGTGCACTGGGGGGATCTCGACGGACCAGAAATCACGCTGTGGGTACTCTACCCATCGAGGCGTTTGTTGAGCGCCCGCGTCTCTGCGTTTCTCAACTATCTTAAAGAAGTATTCCCCACAGGCAGGCCAGACGAGCTGACAGCATTTATTGCGACGTAACGATCTTGATTTAAGTTGACTCTAGCCAATACCGATCGGCTCATGAGCATCATGAACACCACCAACCGCAGGCTTGGAAACGGTATGTCCTGGTCTGCGCGTATTACGGCTGAACCCGGCTGGGCCATGCGACGCGAGCTGATGAGCCAGAGCTACACCACCCGGCTGGATCAGCTTTGGACGGTGCGTAGTTGAGAGAGTCGCTTCGACCGGAGAGTAAGAGAAGGTACGGTCAACCTTCCTGCGGAACCGTCCAGAAGATCTGGATATTGCCATCATCGCGAAAGGCCAGGGTCACGTTATCGGTTTCCTCAAGCTCGGCCATGGCCTGCTCCCAAGCGTCATCCGGATCACTTTCAAGCCGCTCAAGCAGCACTGTCTCTGCACGCTGGGCAGCTGGACCGTTAATCACGCGCTGAAGACGCATTATCCGTACTTCATAGGGTTTGGATGGCGCAAGAGACGCTATTTTCTTTGCCATGCGCTATTTCACAGGGCTGCTCCTGAACGCCAGGAGCCAATCGACCAATGTTCACTCTATACGTGGCTTTCCGCTCACCAGCCGGCTCAACTCTGTACGAACCATGTTGTGATATTGCTGAGGCTCAAGCGCCTCGATCTGAACGTCTGCCCAGGCCCGAAAGCCTGCCTTGCGCTTTTCCTTTTCGCTGAAAATTCTGCCTGCTTCGGCATAGCTGCGCTCGCGATTCTGCTGCCAGAAGGCAAACATCTTGGCCTTTTGGGCTTCAAGCGCGGCTCGATACTTGGCAGGGTGATTAGCAAGGTTCAAGGATAGTGTGGGGCTGGCACTGGACGCGATTTCCAGGGGTACAAGAGACTCCTGATACAAGCGGCTCAATCATACCTGCCTCTGCGACAAGGGTATGTCGGGCCAAGGCAGCCGTGGCCGAGAGGAAGGTAGGTACCTATTGGCGCGCCTGTGCCTCGCCGAAGAGGTACTGCCAGAATACCAAGACCCATTGTGATTAATCGCACAGGTGGGCGCAGGAGGCATTGGTGAACGAGATGAGAGTCAGCCGTGCCGGATCGATTCGCATGTGGCACAGCATGAGTACTATCCGCGGGACCAGGGTGTTGGACTTGCCCGAACCGGTGTCGGCAAATATCCGAGTTGTCACCTGCCGCCCCAGGATCATCGCCCGGATGCGCAGACCGCGCCGGCCGCCACGACCGCAGCGACCATGCGCTGCTGCGACGTAATTGGCCGAAGGCAAAAACACGCAATGAATGATGAACTGAGGATTCTGACATCGAGCTGGGCCCCGGCAAGGAAGTCGTCAAGGGTTGGGCCTGAGTCTGATGGGGAGACGCGTCGGCGGCAAGCGCCATCTGTTCGTGCCGGCGCGTCTGGCTTGTGGCGAGCAGCATATCGGCACCCGTATTAAACCTAATTCCAATCTGCGGGTCGGGATCGAGCTGCTCGAAGTCATTACGCGGGACGGTTGCCTTCACGTATCGTGCCTAGACGCGACGGTCGTGCTCCGAACTGTAATGCCTTACTTTGGGTCAGTGCCTCTATCTTCAATAGGCAACGCGCTCCGTGAAGCCGTGCTCCCATTAGCTCATTAGCTGCCCCGAAGAGGCGATTGGCCAAACCGGACTTTCGCGGTTCCTTATTGGCTCGCTATGATGCGCTGCCAGGGCACCGGACATAGTTCGACCCCCTCGTATGTTCAGGTAAGTGATCATGAAGATAAACGAAGCCACCCCTTCACTTTATACCTCGACCAGCAAGCCGGCCGGGCGGATCCGTCAGAAGAACGAGGAGCTCATTTTGGCCGCGGCTGCCGAAGAGTTCGCCCGCTACGGCTTCAGGGGCACCAGCATGAAAGCCATCGCCCTGCGAGCCGAACTACCCAAGGCCAACCTGCACTATTACTTCAGTAGCAAGCTGAGCCTGTATGTCGAGGTGATGCGCGACATCCTAGAGCTCTGGGACAGTGCCTTCGATCAACTCACCGTGGAAGACGACCCTGCCACTGCCTTAGCGGACTACATTCGTACCAAAATGGAGTTCTCGCGCAAGCAGCCCCAGGCCTCGAAGATTTTCGCGATGGAAGTTATCAGCGGCTGTGAATGTCTGTCGGAGCATTTCAACCAGGACTATCGCAACTGGTTCCGCAACCGCGCGGCCGTCTTCGAGGCCTGGATCGCTGCTGGCAAGATGGACCGGGTTGATCCGATGCACCTGATCTTTCTTATCTGGAGCAGTACCCAGCACTACGCGGACTTCTCCGACCAGATCAAGCGCCTCACTGATAGCAAGCACATTACCAAAGCCGACTTCGAACTCGGCACGAAGACGCTTATCCAAGTTATTCTCAAGGGCTGCGGGCTGATGCCTCTGAATGCTGTACAAGTGGGTTGAGGCCAAACAGTTCCAATCGCGGCCAACGCGGAGCGCCGCCCGGTTTCCCTACGAGGCGTCATGTGATTGTTGGAGGAGCTTTAGCCGCGATCCTGCTTGAAAACTATAGCTCCGCTGGAACATAGAAATTGTGGCTCAAGCCGCTCCGATGCGGGAAATGCAAAATCTATGGGAGATGCTTTAGCTACGATTCTTTAACGCAATGCTCCCAAGTAATCTCCATACTTTCATTCCGCCCCATTCTGAGGCGTTCATTAGCCTTCACATTCAATCAATAGCACCAAACCGGAGCAGCTCATTCGACTGGTCTCTCCCGACAAAAGGCCGCAAGCCATGGCACAACAGCTCCAGGTCATTTCCTGACCATCTGGCCAGCTTTTTGCTTAAGCTGACGTCACTAATATCGACTGGATAATCACCATGCTCGAGTCCTCCGGCTGGTTGCGCCTTGAACTGCACGGCATCACCAAACACTATCCAGGTTGCTTGGCCAATGATCGCATCGCGCTTCAGATCAAGCCTGGCGAAATCCATGCGCTGCTCGGGGAGAATGGAGCGGGCAAGAGCACGCTGATGAGGATCATCTATGGCTTGACGCAGCCCGACGGCGGCGAAATTCGCTGGGAAGGGGAGCCTGTTATCATGCGGGACCCAGCCCAGGCGCGGCAACGCGGGGTCGGCATGGTGTTCCAGCACTTCTCTCTTTTTGAAACCCTGACTGTAGCGGAAAACATCGCCCTGGCCCTAGGTCGGTCTGCTGGAACACCGGGGCAGCTCGAACCAAAGATTCGTGAGGTTTCCCAGCGCTACGGCATGCCGCTAGAGCCACAACGGCTCGTGCACAGCCTGTCCATTGGCGAACGCCAACGAGTCGAGATCATTCGTTGCCTAATGCAGGACATCAAATTGCTAATTCTCGATGAGCCCACTTCTGTCCTCACACCGCAAGAGGCCGATGATCTGTTCGTCACGCTGCACCGCCTGGCCAGCGATGGCTGTAGCATCCTTTTTATCAGCCACAAGCTTGGCGAAGTCCGGGCTCTGTGCCAGCGTGCCACGGTGCTGCGGGGTGGTCGGGTTTCCGGTCATTGCGTGCCGACCGAGTGCTCTGATCTAGAGCTTGCTCGGCTCATGGTTGGCGAGGCCGAGGGGCTGGAAGCGGAGTATCCCAAAGTCGAGGGCAAGACGCCGTTTCTGCAGGTGAGTGCCTTATCGTGGCACAACGCCGATCCGTTCGGCATGTCGCTGAAAGACGTGAGCTTTCAGGTGCGTTCTGGCGAGATCATGGGCATCGCCGGAGTCGCTGGCAACGGGCAGGACGAGCTGCTGGCGCTGTTATCCGGTGAGCAACGTCTCTCAGCCAAGGACAGCCATTGCGTCTGCTTCGGCGAAAGTCCGATCGCGCACCTGCGGCCTGATGCCCGGCGACGGCTGGGCATGGCTTTCGTGCCGGCCGAGCGCCTCGGTCATGGCGCCGTGCCAGACATGAGCCTGACGGATAATGGCCTACTCACCGCTTTCCAGCAGGAGGGCCTGATCGGCAAGGGCCTGATTCGCCATGGCAAGGTCCAGGCGTTTGCGCAACGCGTCATTGAGCGCTTCGCCGTGAAGACACCAAACACCGAAACGGCCGCTCGCAGCCTGTCTGGCGGCAACCTGCAGAAATTCATTCTCGGCCGCGAGATCCTGCAGCAGCCCAGGCTGCTGATCGCCGCGCACCCGACCTGGGGCGTGGACGTCGGCGCGGCGGCGGCGATTCATCGGGCGCTGATCGAACTGCGAGATGCCGGTGCGGCGATCCTGGTAATCTCCGAGGATCTCGAAGAGCTGTTCCAGATCAGCGACCGTATCGCGGCCCTGAGCCATGGCCGTCTTTCGCCGCCTGTGGCGACCGTACGTTGCACGCCCGGCGATGTCGGTCGCTGGATGGCTGGTCAATTCGACGCCCCTACTTCCGCCGCTGCCTGACGAGAACACCGCCATGCTGTTATCCCTCGAACCTCGTGGCCAGCGGTCCCGCGCCATGCTGTGGTACTCCCCGGTACTGGCCGGCCTGCTGACGTTGATCAGCGGCGCCCTGCTCTTTGCCATACTCGACCATCCGCCTCTGGAAACCCTGCGCATCCTACTCATCGACCCGATCAGCGATCTTTACGGCGTCTCCGAACTGCTGGTCAAGGCATTGCCGATCCTGCTCTGTGCGCTGGGCCTGGCGGTGGTCTACCAGGCGCGTATCTGGAACATCGGCGCCGAGGGCCAACTGCTCATTGGCGCGCTGGCCGGCAGCACCGTGGCGGTCAATGTCATCGACTGGGCCTCGTCATGGGCACTGGTACTAGCTCTGCTCGCTGGCATCCTGGGCGGTGCGGCCTGGGCAGGGTTGTGCGCCTGGTTGCGCACGCAGTTCAACGCCAACGAGATCCTGACCAGCATCATGCTCAACTACATCGCGTTGAACCTCCTGCTCTACTGCGTGCATGGTCCGCTGAAGGATCCTCAGGGCTTCAATTTTCCCGAGTCGGCGATGTTTGGCGATGCCACACGCCTGCCGGTCATCATCGACGATCTGCGCGTACATGCCGGACTGTGCTTTGCCCTGCTCGCGCTGGTCGTGGTGTGGGTGCTGCTGCAGAAAAGTTTTCTCGGCTTCCAGATCAAGGTCCTTGGCCTGGACAAGCGCGCCGCCGGTTTCGTCGGCTTTCGCGAGAAACGGCTGATCTGGATTGCGCTGTTGTTCAGCGGGGCACTGGCGGGACTGGCCGGCGTCTGCGAGGTAACCGGCCCGATCGGCCAGCTGGTCCCGCAGGTCTCGCCGGGCTATGGCTACGCCGCGATCACCGTGGCCTTTCTGGGGCGGCTCAACCCGCTCGGCATCGTCTTCGCCAGCTTACTCATGGCCCTGCTCTATCTGGGCGGCGAGAACGCTCAGATGGCGGCCAATCTGCCAACCTCGATCAGCCAGCTATTCCAAGGCATGGTGCTGTTCTACCTGCTGGCGTGCGATGTGCTGATCGTCTATCGACTGCGCCTGAAGGGTTGGCCCCGACGCGCGCCACGACTCGAACACCAACCGGCCGGCTGACAGGGAGATATGTGATGGATATAGATCTGCTGACGAACCTGTTCTACGCCATGGTGCGCACCGGTACGCCACTGCTGCTGGTGGCACTGGGCGAGCTGGTCTGTGAAAAGAGCGGCGTGCTGAACCTCGGCCAAGAGGGCATGATGCTGTTCGGCGCCGTGGCCGGCTTCATCGCGGCCTTTGCCACCGGCAGCCTCTGGCTCGGCGTGCTGGTGGCCTGCCTGGCAGGCATGCTGCTGTCGCAACTCTTCGCCGTCGTGGCCCTGGGCTTCAATGCCAACCAAGTCGCGACCGGTCTGGCTCTGACCATCTTCGGGGTCGGGCTGTCGTCGTTCGTCGGCGCCGGCTGGGTCGGTAAACCCCTGGCTGGCTTCGAACCCATCAACCTTCCGCTGCTCAGCGAGATACCCCTGATCGGCCGCATGCTGTTTGGCCAGGATGTGCTGGTGTACCTGTCTTTTGCACTGTTCGTCCTGGTGACTTGGGCGCTGCTCAAGAGCCGCGTCGGTTTAATCATCCAGGCCGTGGGCGAAAACCCTAACGCCGCCAGCGCCATGGGTTTGCCGGTCCTGCGAGTGCGCGTGTTGGCCTTGCTGTTTGGCGGCGCCATGGCCGGGCTGGCGGGCGGGTATCTGTCGCTGGCCTACACGCCGATGTGGGCCGAAAACATGACCGCCGGCCGCGGCTGGATCGCTCTGGCACTGGTGGTCTTCGCCAGCTGGCGCGTGGGTCGCGTCCTGCTCGGCGCCTACCTGTTTGGCCTTGCCAGTATCCTACATCTGGTCGCCCAGGGCATCGGCCTGTCGATCCCTGGCAACCTGCTGGCAATGCTGCCCTACGTGGCGACCATTATCGTGCTGGTCCTGCTGTCGCGCGACGCCGTAAGGACGCGGTTGTATGCGCCGGTGTCGCTGGGGCAGTCATGGAAGGCGGGTGGTTAAGCCCGATTGCGGCTGAAGCCAAGATGAGTAATCAAAGGCAGGCAACTTTCTTGATGCCTACGTGCGTAACAGCCATCGCAGGATATAAACAAGCCGACGCCAAAATTGCTGAAACGCAGTGCTGCCTACTGTTTTCACCGTGATCCCTAAACTCGACGTTTGCTACCCTTACCCTTGCCCCACGCCCCCTGGATCAGCAGACAGGGCATAACTGAGCTGGCTCACGTATCTGAACCCACACTTTCAGGAGGAGCCGGCATGTCCGCTACCCGCCTCTGGATCAAGCATCCCCTCGCCACTTTTACTGCCAACAACCAGGACGCCTCGGGCGGCCTGGTCATCCATGACGGTGTCATCACCGAGTTGCTCGCTGTCGGGCAGTCACCTGCCGCGCCGGTGGACGAGGTGTTTAACGCCCGGGACCATGTCGTACTGCCTGGCCTGGTCAATACCCATCATCACTTCTACCAGACACTCACGCGCGCCTGGGCACCAATGGTCAATCAGCCGCTGTTTCCCTGGCTCAAGACGCTCTACCCCGTCTGGGCCCGGCTCACGCCGGATGCGCTGGCACTGGCCAGCCGCGTGGCGTTGGCTGAGTTGCTGCTGTCGGGCTGCACCACGGCCGCCGACCATCACTACCTGTTTCCAGATGGGCTGGAAGATGCCATCGACATCCAGGTCGAGGCGGTGCGGGCGCTGGGTATGCGCGCGCTGCTCACTCGCGGTTCGATGAGTCTGGGCGAGGCGGACGGCGGTCTGCCGCCACAGCACACGGTGCAGCAGGCCGAGGCGATCCTGCTGGACAGCGAACGCCTGATCGGCCTCTACCATGAGCGGGGCGATGGGGCGCAGATCCAGATCGGTCTGGCACCTTGCTCGCCCTTCTCGGTGACGCCTGACATCATGCGCGCCAGCGCGGCACTGGCCGAACGGCATGACGTCCGCCTGCACACGCATCTGGCCGAAACGCTGGATGAGGAAGAATTCTGCCAGCAGCGCTTCGGCATGCGTACGGTGGACTACCTGGAAAGCGTCGGCTGGCTCGGCCCACGTACCTGGCTGGCCCATGGCATCCATTTTGACGATTGCGAAGTCGCTAGACTCGGCGCAGCGGGTGTCGGCATCTGCCATTGCCCCTGTTCGAACATGCGGCTCGCCTCGGGTATCTGCCGCACCCTGGAGTTGGAAGAGGCCGGCGCCGTGATCGGTCTGGGCGTCGACGGCTCGGCCTCTAACGATGGCTCCAACATGATCCTCGAGGCTCGCCAGGCCCTGCTGCTGCAACGATTACGCTACGGGGCAGAGCAGATCACGCCCGAGCGGGTGCTGAGCTGGGCGACCCGGGGATCGGCACACGTCTTGGGGCGTAAGGACATCGGCGAGCTCGCTGTCGGCAAGCAGGCGGACCTGGCCCTTTTCAAGCAGGACGAGCTGCAGTTTTCTGGCAGCCACGACCCGGTCGCTGCCCTGCTGCTGTGCGGTGCGCACCGGGCAGACCGCGTCATGGTCGGTGGCCAGTGGCGGGTCGTGGATGGGCAGATCGAAGGGCTGGATGTGGCCGGGCTGATCGCCGATCACCGTCAGGCTGCTAAACGATTGGTCCAGTGAAGGTACGGCGGCGTCTTCCTGTCCAGGAGGACGCCCTTCCCGCACCGTTTTGCAGCGACGACATCCTTTGTTGCACCAACCGGAGTCCATTTCGCGCCGACCACAACGGCCGAGCCCCTGTATCGACGTAACCTGTCCACTTGGTCAACTTTTTGCAGTGGACGAGCGTGCCGTGGAGCATCCGGCCTTCCCACTATAGGAGCGTCATCTCGTCATGCAAAGAAGCATTCGCTCGAAATTGCTGCGCACGCTAGTCGCAGCCATGGGTTTCACCGCCGCGCTGAGCGCCTCGGCTGCCGATCCGCTGAAGGTCGGCTTCGTCTATGTTGGCCCGGTCGGCGACCACGGCTGGACCTACCAGCATGAACAGGGTCGGCAGCAGGTTGCCGAGCATTTCGGCGACAAGGTGCAGACAACCTTCGTCGAGAACGTGGCGGAAGGCGCCGATGCCGAGCGGGTGATCCGCAACATGGCCAAAAGCGGCTATGACCTCATCTTCACCACCTCCTTCGGCTACATGAACGCCACAACCAAGGTTGCCAAGCAGTTCCCCAAGGTGAAGTTCGAGCACGCCACGGGCTATAAACAGGACAAGAACCTCGGCACCTATCTGGCACGTTCCTATGAAGGCCGTTACGTAGGCGGTTTTCTCGCGGCCAAGATGACCAGGAGCAAGATCGTCGGCTACGTGGCCTCCTTCCCCATTCCCGAGGTAATCCGCGACATCAACTCGATCCAGCTGGCTCTGAATAAGTACAACCCAGGCACTGAGCTCAAGGTGGTCTGGGTAAATACCTGGTTCGACCCGGGTAAGGAAGCCGATGCCGCCAATGCCCTGATCGATCAGGGCGCAGACGTCATTTTCCAGCACACCGACAGTCCGGCCCCGATCCAGGCCGCTGAGCGTCGGGGTGTCTACTCCATCGGTTACGCCTCGGACATGGCCCACTTTGGCCCGAAGGCTGTGCTGACCTCCATTGTCAACAACTGGGGCCCTTATTACATCCAGACCACCCAGGCGGTTATGGATGGCACTTGGAAGCCACAGGATTTCTGGGGCGGCCTGCATGACGACACCATCGAGCTGCCGATCAGCGATCTGGTACCCGCCGACGTGAAAGGCGAAGCCGAACAGATCATCGTCAGCATCAAAAGCGGTGACTTCCATCCCTTCACCGGCCCGATCAAGGACCAGAGCGGCAAGGTTCGGATCGCCAAAGGCGCGACGGCTACCACGGCGGACCTCGCCGGCATGAATTACTACGTGGAAGGCGTAAAAGCCGAGTTGCCGCAGTGAAACGATGGGACGCCTTTGCAGCGCCCGTTTCTCGCGAGCGAGAGCCAAACGGTGGCGAAGCGAAGACGTTTCAATACCGTTGGACCCATTGCCGCACATCGTGAACAACCGTTTAGCGAGCAAGCCATCACCATGACCCAGTCACTGCCCATCATTGATATCGCGCCGCTCTATTCTGCCGAGGACACCGGCTGGCAGACCGTTGCCCGTGACATTGACCAAGCCTGTCGCACCTGGGGCTTTTTCTATATCAAGGGGCACCCGATTCCTGCCACGCGGCTTGCACAACTGCTGGACTATGCCCAGCGCTTCTTCGCACTGCCTGCCGAGGAAAAGCTGAAGATCGACATTACGCAGAGCCAGCACCATCGTGGCTATGGCGCCGTGGCGACCGAACAACTAGACCCAAACCTGCCGAGCGACCTGAAGGAAACCTTCGACATGGGTTTTCATGTGCCGGCCAATCACCCGGACGTACTGGCCGGCAAGCCGCTGCGCGGGCCTAACCGGCATCCGGATCTGGAGGGCTGGGAGGCACTGCTGGAAACCCACTACCAGGACATGCAAGCCCTGGCCTGTACCGTCCTACGCGCCATTACCCTCGCCCTGGGCATCGACCGAGACTTTTTCGACCAGCGCTTCGTAGCGCCCATGAGTGCGTTTCGCATGATCCACTATCCACCGCGCCAGAGCGCTGGCGATACTAAGCAGCAAGGTGCCGGAGCACATACGGATTACGGCTGCGTCACGCTGCTTCATCAGGATCAGGTCGGCGGCCTGCAGGTCCGGAGCGTTCAGGGCGACTGGATCGATGCGCCACCCATCGAAGGTACCTACGTGGTCAACATCGGCGACATGATGGCGCGCTGGAGCAATGATCGTTACAAGTCGACACCCCATAGGGTAATCAGTCCCAGCGGAGTGGACCGCTACTCCATGCCATTCTTCGCCGAGCCCGATCCGGACACCTTGATCAGCTGCCTGCCTGGCTGCCACGGGCCGGACATTCCACCCAAGTACCCGGACACCACGGCCGCTGCATGGCTGCTGTCGCGCTTTGCCGACACCTACGCTTATCGCCGCGAATCCCAAACGTCCGCCGTCTGATTTAATCTGCTGGAGATCGCTTTGATGAACGCACGCTCGACTATGTGGCGCGGTTTGCCGCTCACCCGTCAATTCATGGCCGATCGATCAGCTTTTAATCGGCTACAAAGCCATCTATCGTGCAGCAAACGCTTGAAGCGCTCCGCATCCTGTAGAGGTGCCGCATGATCCAGTTCTTGCTCAATCAGGCATTGCGTACCGAAACCGCACTCGACCCGAACACGACCGTGCTCGAGTTCCTGCGCGAACAGGCTGGCAAGAGAGGCACCAAGGAAGGCTGCGCCTCGGGCGACTGCGGTGCCTGTACCGTGGTGGTGGCCGAACGGGAAGGCGCGCCGGGCCAGGAGCGCCTGCGCTACCGCACGCTCAATTCGTGTCTAACCTTCGTATCGGCCTTGCATGGCAAGCAACTGATCACGGTGGAAGATCTCAAGCACCAGGGGCAGCTGCACAGCGTGCAGCAGGCCATGGTGGATTGCCATGGCTCGCAGTGCGGCTTCTGCACGCCCGGCTTTGTCATGTCCCTGTTCGCCTTGCAGAAAAACAGCCAGACGGCAGACAGAGCGCAAGCTCATGAAGCGCTGGCCGGCAACCTGTGCCGCTGCACCGGCTACCGACCGATCCTCGCCGCCGCTAAACAGAGCTGCAGCCAGCATGTGCCCGATCAGTTCGATGCCGCCGAAGCGCAGACACTGGCGCGCCTGCAAGCCATCGCCTCGCAGACGACCGCTGAGCTCAATGACGGCCATAAGCGCTGCCTGGTGCCCTTGACCGTCGAGGCACTGGCTTCGCTCTACGAGGCGATTCCCGACGCACGGCTCCTGGCCGGTGGCACTGACTTGGCCCTAGAGGTCACCCAGTTGCATCGCGAGCTGCCATTGATGATCGCCGTCGGGCATGTAGCCGAGATGAAGCAGGTCGAGCGACGGGACGATGGCCTCGAACTGGGCGCCGCCGCACCTTTGTTCGACTGCTACGCATTGCTGGCCGAGGAATACCCAGACTTCGGCGCGCTGCTGCACCGCTTCGCCTCCCTGCAAATCCGTAACCAAGGCACGCTGGGCGGCAATATCGGCAACGCTTCGCCGATCGGTGACTCGCCGCCGCTTTTGATCGCCCTGGGCGCCGAGCTTGTGCTACGCCAGGGCATACGCCGCCGTACGCTGGCGCTGGAAGACTACTTCATCGACTACAAGATCACCGCTCGCGAGCAAGGTGAGTTCATCGAGCGCATTCGCGTACCGCTGGCCAGTGCCGATCAGCAATTTCGCGCCTATAAGGTGTCCAAACGTCTGGACGATGACATCTCCGCCGTCTGCGCCGCCTTCAACCTGACGATCATTGATGGCATGGTTCGCCAGGCACGTATTGCCTATGGTGGCATGGCGGCGATCCCCAAACGCGCGCAGCGCTGCGAAGCAGCGTTGACCGATGCCGAGTGGTCAGCGGAGGCCATCGAACTTGCCTGCACCGCGCTGACGGAGGATTTCACGCCCCTGACCGACTTCCGCGCCAGCCGCGAATATCGTCTACTCGTGGCGCAAAACCTATTGCGCAAATGCTTTTACGAGCTCACCACACCAGGCCTCGACACACGGGTGACCGCCTATGTCTGATCTGCTGCACAAGAAGTCTCAGGACGAACTCGCCGCCCTGTTCCAGAAGGGCATAGTCACTGGCGTTGGCCGCAGCGTCAAGCACGACAGTGCCGCCCGACACGTCACCGGTGAAGCCCAATACATCGACGACCGCCTGGAGTTTCCCAACCAGCTGCACGTCTATGCGCGCGTCTCCGACCGCGCCCACGCACGCATTCTGCGCATCGATACGACGCCTTGCTATAGCGTGCCGGGCGTCGTGCGGGTCATCACCGCCGACGACGTACCTGGTCAGTTGGACATCGGCCCGGCCTTCAAGGGCGACCCGCTGTTGGCCAAGGACAAGGTCGAGTTTATCGGCCAGCCCGTGGTGGCCGTGGCCGCGACCACTCTGGACGTGGCGCGACAGGCCGCTCGGCTTGCCGTGATCGAATACGAGGATCTGGAGCCGGTGCTGGATGTAGTCGAAGCGCTGCGCAAGCGGCATTTCGTGCTCGACAGCCATACCCACCAGCGCGGCAATGCGGTCAACGCATTGAACCATGCACCGCATCGCCTGCAGGGCACGCTGTACATCGGTGGTCAGGAACATTTCTATCTCGAAACCCAGATCGCCTCGGTCATGCCCACCGAGGATGGCGGTATGATCGTCTACAGTTCGACCCAGAACCCCACCGAGATCCAAAAGCTCGTCGCCGAAGTGCTGGGCGTGCCGATGAACAAGGTTGTGATCGACATGCGTCGCATGGGAGGCGGCTTCGGCGGCAAGGAAACCCAGGCCGCAAGCCCCGCGTGCCTGTGCGCGGTGATCGCGCACCTGACCGGCCAACCGACCAAGATGCGTCTGCCCCGTGTCGAAGACATGCAGATGACCGGCAAGCGTCATCCGTTCTATGTCGAATACGACGTTGGCTTCGACGATGACGGACGGCTGCACGGCATCCAGATCGACCTGGCCGGCAATTGCGGTTATTCGCCAGACCTTTCCGGCGCCATCGTCGACCGGGCCATGTTCCATGCCGACAACGCCTATTACCTGGGCGATGCCATCATCCATGGCCATCGCTGCAAGACTCACACGGCGTCCAATACCGCCTACCGGGGATTCGGCGGCCCGCAGGGCATACTGGCCATCGAAGAGATCATGGACCGTATCGCCCGTACTCTGGGCAAGGACCCGCTCGAAATACGCAAGCTCAACTACTACGGCCAGGACGCGCGTAACGAGACCCACTATTTCCAGACCGTCGAGCACAACCTGCTTGCAGAAATGACCAGCGAGCTGGAGACGAGCGCCGACTACGCGCAGCGGCGCGCCGAGATTCGCACGTTCAATGCCGGCAGCCCGGTGCTGAAAAAGGGGCTGGCCCTGACGCCGGTCAAGTTCGGCATCAGCTTCACGTCGAGCTTTCTCAACCAGGCCGGCGCGCTGATCCACATCTATACGGATGGCAGCATCCACCTGAATCATGGCGGTACCGAGATGGGTCAGGGTCTGAACACCAAGGTCGCGCAGATAGTGGCCGAAGTATTCCAGGTCGATATCGAGCGCATCCAGATCACCGCCACCAACACGGGCAAGGTGCCAAATACATCTCCTACAGCAGCCTCTAGTGGGGCTGACCTCAACGGCAAGGCCGCGCAGAACGCGGCCCTGACTCTCCGCCAGCGGCTAGTCGACTTCGCGGCGCGGCATTTCGAGGTGGACACGGCGGCCATCGAACTCCGTAACGGGCAGGTGCGGATAGAGGATCGCTATATCAGTTTCGAGGAGCTGATTACCCTTGCCTATATCGGACAGGTATCGCTGTCGAGCACGGGCTTCTACAGCACGCCAAAGATCCATTACGACCGCAGCCAGGCCCGGGGCCGGCCGTTTTATTACTTCGCATTCGGAGCTGCCTGTTCCGAGGTGATCGTTGACACCCTGACGGGTGAATACAAGATGCTGCGCAGCGACATCCTCCATGATGTTGGTGCCTCGCTGAACCCGGCCATCGACATCGGTCAGGTGGAAGGTGGCTTCATCCAGGGCATGGGCTGGCTGACCATGGAAGAACTCGTCTGGAGCGACCAGGGCAAACTGCTGACCTCCGGCCCCGCCAGCTACAAGATCCCTACCGTGGCGGACATGCCGCTGGATTTGCGGGTCACGCTGGTGGAAAACCGCAAGAATCCGGAAGACACTGTGTTTCATTCCAAGGCCGTAGGCGAACCGCCGTTTATGCTGGGTATTTCCGTCTGGTGCGCGATCAAGGACGCCGTGGCAAGCCTGGCGGACTATCGGGTTCAGCCCGACATCGACGCGCCGGCCACTCCGGAACGGGTGCTCTGGGGCGTGCAGCAGATGAGGCAGGCCGTCGCGAAGAAAGCCGCCACGGTCGAAACCGCGTCCACCCCGGCCTGAACAGGAGCGATCATGAGGCTGCGATTGATGGTTTCTGTAGGATGGGTTGAGCCTGTGATACCCATCGCCTTTTGGCCACTGATGGGTATCGCTCCGCTCAACCCATCCTACGAAAAGACCGTGCCCTGCCGAACCAAGACAACCTGTTTCGCATCACCCTTCCCCATCACCGAGGCGCACCATGAATAACACGGGCTGGATCGAAGCCCTGGCCGATCTGCAGCGCCGCGGCGAGCCGTGCGTGCTGGTGACGCTGGTAGAGGAAAAAGGCTCCACGCCGCGCAACGCCGGCTCAAAGATGGTCATTACGCTGAAGAAATGCTTCGACACCCTTGGCGGTGGTCATCTGGAATACAAGGCCATGCACATCGCCCGCGACTTGCTGGAGCGTGGCGAGCTGGCCACTCGGCTGGAGCGCTTCGTCCTCGGCGCCAGCCTCGGCCAATGCTGTGGCGGCTCGGCCACGCTGCTGTTCGAGCCGCTTGGCCAGCCGCAGGCGCAGATCGCCGTGTTCGGGGCCGGTCATGTTGGCCGGGCGCTGGTGCCACTGCTGGCCAGCCTGCCCTGCCGGGTGCGCTGGATCGACAGTCGCGATGAGGAATTCCCATCTGCCATTCCAGAGGGCGTGAAAAAGATCGTGACCGACGATCCGGTTGCCGAGGTGAATGATATGCCGCCCGGCAGCTATTTCATCGTCATGACCCACAATCATCCTCTGGACCTGGAGTTGACGACCGCCATCCTGCAGCGCAACGATTTTGCCTATTACGGTCTGATCGGCTCGAAAACCAAGCGGGCTCGCTTCGAGCATCGCCTGCGTGAACGCGACTTCGCCCCGGACGTGGTTCAGCGCATGCGTTGCCCGCTGGGGATTGCCGAGGTCAAAGGCAAACTGCCGATGGAAATTGCCATTTCGGTCGCGGGCGAGGTCATCGCAGTCTATAACCGGGATTTCGGTAAAAAGACGAACGCTGAACGGGCTATAGATAGCGCCCTCCCGGCCGTGACCTAAGCGGAGGGATGATGCAATGGTGCTCCAAAAATCGTGGCTGGAGCCGCTCCCACCGGTCATCTGTGGTTAGGCTGAGCTCCACAAAGCCCAACAACCGAATAACCAGATACCCTGGAAGCGACCAGATGGCGCTCTGCTTCAGCCGCGATGTCGATATCGCGGCTGAAGCAGGATACCGCCCAGCTGCACCCACGGATAACTTTTTCTACCACAATCCGAGCACCTAGTCGTCAAGTTGGACGATTACGTCGTCGGAGGCGCTTTAGCGAGGATTCTATGGTCGCGGCTGAAGCCCTTCCTACAAGAGCGCAGACATCATCAGCTTGCATGATTTCAAAGCCAAGTAGATAGCCTGAGCTTCGCAAAGCCCGGCAGCCATAGTGTTGGACTTCGTCGTAAGTTCCTTAGCGACAATCGCCTCGACCCACACTTACAAGCCAGTTGACCGCTGATAGGTATTTACAGCGGACCGCCAGCTATCGTCTTGCCCAGGCCGGCAAGGATGCCTTCGCCAGTTTCCTGAACAAGCTCGGCGTACCAGTTGCGGGTGAGCGCCGGGTCATGGCCATGGGTGGTCTCGGCGCGCTTGCGGGCGCGGCTGACGATGCTGCCGACCCGCTCGACTCGTGCGGCATCGTAGGCCGGCAGAGCCTGATGAAGGTCGTTGCCGTGTTCAGTCAGGCAGCAGGCCAACACCCAGGCGTCCTCCATAGCCTGGCAGCCACCCTGCCCCAGATCGGGCGCCATGGCATGGGCGGCATCGCCCAACAGAACGACGCGTTTATTAATCAAGGTTTCCAGCGGCTCGGTGTCATGAATCTCGACCCGAGCGATACCAGCCGGGTCCAACCGCTCGATCAGACGCTGAACGGGGGCCGCCCAGCTGGCGAAATGCTCGGTTAGTTCGTTGCGATAACGGCTGCGATCGTTAGGCGTACCGGCCGGCAAAGGCACGTCGAAAAAGAAATAGAACTCATCGCCGCCCATGGGCATCAGCGAAACCCGTTGGTGATCGCCCACGTATTGTGCCCATTCATGTGGCTCGCCCAGGTCCGGGCTGATCGCCACCCGACCATTCCAGTTCACGTAACCACAGTAGTTCCGCGAGACAGCTCGGTTCACGACAAGATTCCGCAACTTCGAATGAGTGCCGTCAGCAGCGATCAAGAGATCGGCACGTTCGCGGCGGCCATCGGACAACAAGACTTCGACACCGTCGGCATGCTGCTCGACGGCCTCGCAACTCACGCCTAGCGAAACCCGCTCAGGGCCTGCCGCGTCCAACAGGATGCGTTGCAATGCTGCCCGGGCGATGGGCCGCGCCGGCTGCCCTACGTCTCGATACAAGGGTTCGAGACTGAAATGAGTCAGCAGGTTTCCTTCGCGATTGCGGTAGCTCATGCTACGCATATCACCGCTGACCGCCGCGATATCCGGCCCCAACCCCAGCGCCTCCAAGACCTTCACCCCGTTAGGCCAGACGGAAATAGCTGCCCCGACGGGCGCCAGCTCCGCTGCACGCTCATACAGGCGAACCCGATGCCCGGCTCGTTGCAGGGCAATTGCGGCGGTCAGCCCACCCATGCCGGCGCCAATGATAATGATGTCGAGCGTTTGCATAGGAAATCCTTGGATGAAGGCTAAAGGAAGAAACAGGCTTAGGCTCAAGCAAAAACCTGACCACTCAGTCAGCATTCGTCTACTGGCGCAACGCTACATTGATCCCGATCACGAAGGCCGCGCTGGATATCGCAGACCACGAAGCAAACGCCTGCCACGCACATGTGAACCACGCACTCGATCAGCGCATCCAGCGCACGCATTGCCCTCTTCAAGGGCAGCGGATCAGCTTCCCCGGTACATCGAATAACTATAGGGCGAAACCAGCAAGGGGACGTGATAGTGCTCGTCCGGCGAGGCGACCCCAAAGCGCAGGACGACCTGATCAAGGAAGGCTGGCTCGGCAAGCGGCGCACCCTGCGAACGAAAATAGTCACCCACGTGGAAGGTGAACTCATACACGCCAGCCTCCAGCGCATCGCCTTCCAGCAGCGGTGCATCACAGCGGCCGTTCGCATTGGTGCGTACGTCGCTCACGGGAACACGTTGCGTGCCAGCGAGGCGAACCAGTTCAATACGGATATTGCTGCCGGGGCGGCCATTAGCGGCATCCAGCACATGTGTGGTCAAACGTCCCATCGCATCATCGGCATCAGTGGATGCCGCTCCTCTGGTAGCTGAATCTCGGCTCATGAGCAGGCCTATTGCGTAGGGCGGGATGAATCCCGCCCTACATCAATTTCGGATCGTGAGCAGGCTCTAAGATAAGTAGTACATTACTTTTGCCTTGTACACGATAGGTGCCTGGGAATATTTCCTGACCACTTAGGCAGGTTTCTTGCTACAGGAGCCTTAGCCGTACCGCACGGTAACACGTTCGACGACCCAGCTCCTCTCGCTGGGGCAGCTCTGCTAAGGAACCTGTTTGTGAATAGCGTCTACCCGCGTAACCTTATTGGCTATGGCCAGACCCCACCCCATGCTCATTGGCCGGACAACTCCCGCATCGCCCTGTCCTTTGTACTCAATTATGAAGAAGGTGGAGAACGATGCATTCTTCACGGGGACAGGGAATCAGAGGCGTTTCTATCCGAGATGGTTTCGGCGCAGCCCCTTGCAGGAGTGCGCAACATGAGCATGGAGTCGCTCTATGAATACGGTAGCCGCGCGGGGGTATGGCGCATCCTAGAACTGTTCAAGCGCCACAATGTTCCACTTACCATTTTTGCCGTAGCCATGGCCGCTCAACGTCACCCTGAGGTCATCCGCACGATGGTTGAAGCTGGACACGAAATCTGCAGTCACGGCTATCGCTGGATAGACTACCAATACGTAGACGAAGCGGATGAACGTGAGCAGATGCAGAAAGCCATCAGCCTGTTGACTGAGCTTACAGGCCAGCGTCCGTTAGGCTGGTATACCGGGCGCACCAGCCCCAATACCCGTCGGCTGGTCATGGAGGAAGGCGGATTCCTTTATGATTCGGACACCTACGACGATGACCTACCCTATTGGGAACGCTCTCCGGCAGGCAAGCCGCATCTGGTCATACCCTACACGCTCGACACCAACGACATGCGTTTTACCCAGGCGCAGGGTTTTCATACGTCGGAACAGTTTTTTCAATACCTTAAAGATGCCTTCGATGTACTTTATGAAGAAGGCGCCACCTCGCCCAAAATGCTATCCGTCGGCCTACATTGCCGCGTCATAGGACGTCCAGCACGCCTGGCCGGCCTCAAGCGCTTTTTAGAATATGCGCAAGGTCATTCGGGCGTCTGGTTTGCACGCCGTGTCGACATTGCACGACACTGGCATGAACACCATCCGATGGATCCTGCTGCATGAGTCATTTCAAAACCCTGACGCCAAGTACCCTAGATCGCGCTAAATTTATGTCGGTGTTTGGCAACATCTATGAGCACTCACCCTGGGTAGCGGAGCGGGTATACGATCAAGGCATCGACAACCACCTCGACCAGATCGAAAACCTTCATGCGCAGATGAGCGCTGCCCTTCTGGAGGCCAATCGTGAAGAGCAACAGGCATTGATCAATGGTCATCCTGATCTCGCCGGCAAGGCGGCGTTAAGGGGTGAATTAACCCGTGCCAGCAGCGCCGAACAAGCTGGCGCAGGTCTGGACCAATGCACACCAGAAGAGCTGGTCCGGTTTACGGTACTCAACGAAACCTACAAAGCCAAATTTGGCTTTCCATTCATCATGGCCGTCAAGGGCAGCAATCGTCATCTGATTCTTCAGGCATTCGAGGAACGTATACATCATACGCCTGAACAGGAATTTGCCTGCGCGCTCTCCGAGATAAACAAGATCGCTCTCTTCCGACTCCAGCAACTATGAGCCACTTATGAAAAGAACGTATAACGCCTCGTTCGAAAAGTACTTGAATCTGGCCGATGCGCGCCTGGGAACCCGCGTCATCCACGTCACGGATGACTGGTTCGCTGAGGCCAATCGCATGCTGCAGCCCCATGAGCCCGAGTGGAAAGAAGGCGTTTATGACGACAATGGCAAATGGATGGATGGCTGGGAATCACGGCGTAAGCGCTTCGAAGGATACGATCATGCGGTCATCCGCCTGGGTGTGCCCGGCTTCATTAAAGGTATCGATATCGATACCCGTTATTTCACTGGCAATTACCCGCCCTCTGCTTCTGTAGAGGCCTGCTTTTCGCCCCATGGCGATCCAGACACGGACACTCAATGGATCGAAGTGCTGCCTGCCATAGAGCTGCAAGGCAACAGTCACCACTACCATGCCTTCGATGATGAGCGCCCCTGGACGCACCTGCGCCTGAATATCTACCCAGACGGTGGTGTGGCTCGCCTGCGCGTTTATGGCATTCCTTATCGTGAATGGTCCAGGCAGGACACCACAGAAGTGCTCGATCTTGCTGCAGCGCTGAACGGAGGTCGCGCCCTAGCCTGCAATGACGAGCACTACGGCCGCATAAGTAATATACTCAACCCAGGTCGGGCAGAAAATATGTCGGATGGCTGGGAAACCGCTCGCCGCCGCACGCCAGGCAATGACTGGGTTATCGTCGCACTAGGCCATCCTGGAGAAGTCGAGCGCATCGTGGTCGATACGCTGCATTTCAAAGGCAACTACCCAGACAGCTGCTCTATCCAGGCCGCCTATGTTCAAGGCGGCACCGACAGCCAGATCGAAACGCAAAGCCTTTATTGGCGCGAGCTGTTGCCCTCACAAAAGCTGCACATGCATCAGGAGCATGAGTTTGTTGAAGAGATTAAACCACTGGGGGCCATCACCCATGTACGCCTGAATATCTTTCCGGACGGCGGCGTCAGCCGTCTACGTCTGTTTGGCCGTATAACCAGGAAATGACCATGCGTCAGACACTCAGGCCTTATCCTCTTACCCAAGAAGCGTTTGCTCCGTTCGGCGATGTCATCGAGACCGCCGGGCGTGACCACTACCTTATCAATAATGGCTCGACCCAACGCTTCCACCGTCTGGCCGATGTTGATACAGGCCCGTATGACGGAAAGGCCATTATCAGCATCTTTCGCGCCCAGGCAACGGAGCTCCCGCTACGCATTCGCATGCTGGAGCGCCATCCCTTGGGAAGCCAGGCGTTTGTCCCGCTCAAAGGCAAGCCTTTTCTGGTCGTGGTCGCGCCCGCCGGTGATACGCCTAGTCCCCACGCCATCAGAGCCTTCATTGCCAACGGAGAACAAGGCATTAATTATCACCGAGGCGTCTGGCATCACCCTGTCTTGGCACTCTCGGATATCGACGACTTTCTGATCGTTGACCGAAGCGGCATAGCCAATAACTGTGATGAATACTATTTTGCCGATACGGTAGAACTCTGGTTAGAGGCAAGCCATTAATGCATCGGCAGCCAGTCAGTCGATAGCCTTCGACTGGCCGTCACCAGGTCGACATACCGCTTGGTTATACTGATAGCCTTAGCCAGTGATCGCGACATGCAAAAACTTAGATGGATGCTGTTTGGCTCAGGGCTAACCCTAGTAGTGCTGAGCCTCTTCCTGTGGTTTGACAATGAGCAGATGTCTCCATTGATACAATCCACTCACACGCCCCCACCCGTCAAAAATCCAGGCAGCCTTTACGCCACAGTACAATCGCAACAGATGCCACTTACTGCTACAGATGATTTCGCTCAGGTAGAAGGCATTATTCACGAACGCTGTACGGTCTGTCATTCCAGTCAACCCACCAGCCGTTGTTTAGTGAGCAGCTCACCACCCTTGTCGTTGCTGTTAGTCATAAACATACCCGTTTGCCTATCCCTCATCCTAAGGGGGGAACGGTGTCCTGTCTTTCATGGGGCTCGTTCAGTAGTCGTCTTTGGTATAGCTATTTTTTTGAGATGCCCATTTCGATGGTCATGGCGCGTCGCATGACCGTCATCCCATGATTGAGCGTAATGACCTCCTGCTGGTGCAGGTAGAGCAGGACGTGCTCTACGGCTTTTCGCCGCTGCGCAGCTGACACTTCGCTTTTTAGATAGAGGTCATTTTCAATCAGTGAAACTAGCTTACCAAACGTGGTTTCTACCAGGAGATCCTTTCTTCGCTCGCCAGGTGGCAGCTTGCTGATAAAGAAATCCAGCATTAGGGTGGAGATGACTCGGCGTTTATACCCCAGTTTTTCCAGCTGCACGGGCGGCAGCACCCTCCTGGCTATCGTGCCGATGCATGAGCCATGCGGTATCCTCGGCAGACAACGAGCCAAACGGCTTGACCCTGCTGCCCTGCCTGGGTAGGAGCTTGTCCAGACGTCCGTGCCAGCGCGCCGGGTTCTCTCCTTCCCTCAACTTTCTGGCCTTGGCCGCATCGAGGGGCAGCTCAATACGGTTTCGCAAGCGACTAGTCGTACAGGAGTCGTGCTCCAGATAGGATCCAATACCTCCAACCAACTTCTGCGAAAGTCATGGGGCCGATAAGGCGTGCCTGGTAAGAGAGTGCTGCCATTGCTGGGAGTGTTTAGTCGCCTATCTTAAGCTAAGTCTTGATGCCTATTGGGGGGCCTGATATCAACTGCAATTAAGCAGTTCTGTGAATCAGCGAGTCGATTCGGTCAAAGGTTCAGCTAACCCAATCCGTTGGTGATACAGCGGTTAGGCCACCGCCCTGCCCTTTTTTTCTTCACAGTCTCAGAGCATGAATATGCTTGCGTTTACATACTTAGCTAGGTTAGCTAAGCTAGGTTAGCTAACCCTGTATATCGAGGTCTGTCATGACTCCAGAAACTGTAAACATTCACGATGCTAAAACCAACCTGTCCAAGATTATCGACGAGGTAGTTAGTACAGGTGTAGAACAGATTATTGCCAAAGCTGGTCGGCCAATGGTTAAGGTGATCCCTTACACTGAAACGCCTCAAAAGCGCATTGGAATGCTGGATGGTATGTATCCGTCTGTGCCAGCCGATATTGATGCGCAATTCAAAGACGATATTGAGGCAATGTTCAACGTATGACCCTTATCGTCGACACGCACCTTTTACTGTGGGCCTGCTTTGACAGCACTAAATTGCCAAAGCAGGCTCTACCCCTCCTGACAGGGCCTGGCATGCTGTACTTTAGTGCCGCTAGCATTTGGGAGATTGGTATCAAGCGTGCATTAAAAAAGCCAGACTTTCCTTACGATCCAGCAGTGACACGAACAGCGCTAATTGGTGCGGGTTACCGAGAGCTACCGATTAGCTCCAGTCACAGTATTACTGCTGCCGCGCTGCCATCGCACCACAACGACCCATTCGACAGATTGCTGATTGGCCAAGCTATTGAGGAAGGCATGTTTCTACTAACCTGCGACCACATATTGACTAAGTATCAGGCACCGATTCGCTACTTGGGTTAACCCTTTCAATCGAAGCCTTTTGTAAAAGATTCGCATCAGTAACCACTACAAAACGACCTCCGTAGTTTAGTAACCATTGCGTCTTGAGTACATGGACTGGATAAAAGTGCCTAACAGTTAACTACTCCCTTTACTTCTCTCTACAGTAACGAAAATTCCTTATTCCTACCGAAAAAACCATCATCCACCATCCTCATCAAGCACTGAACTCCTTCCTTTAGATCGCAGTCCACTTCAAATCTTTTCCTGACACATCGGAGTTCCCATGAAACCCTATATCGTCTGCCATATGATGTCCTCCCTAGACGGCCATGCGCTGACTGATGGTTGGGATCGTGCATTCAAGAAAGCCGCTGGAGATTTGTATGAAAAGCTTGCGCAGACGTTCGAATTTGATGCGTGGATCTGTGGACGCGTGACAATGCAGGAAATCGCTCACGATGAGGGATATCCGACAGGACTTGCAAAATCATCAATTCCACGCACACATCATATCGTCGAGCGGAGTGCAGAAACGTACGCGGTATCAATCGACCCGCAGGGTAAAGTAGGATGGAAGAGCAGTCAGGCGTTGGGTTCACACGTGGTTGAGGTGTTGACCGAGGCGGTTGCAGACGACTATCTGGCGTATCTGCAGTCGATCGGCGTGTCGTACATCTTTGCGGGCAAGACCGAGATCGACTTGCAACAGGTCATTACTATCCTGGCGGAAGAGCTGAACTGCAAGCGGCTGATCGTCGAGGGCGGCCCGCATGTCAGCGGCTCATTTATCAATGCCGGCTTGGTGGACGAGGTCAGTGTGTTGGTTTTGCCGCTGGTGGACGGCCGTGGTGAACATCCCGCGTCATTCGAGGTGGCGTCGTCGGCCTGGAAACAACCTGCACATCTGCAGCTTACTTCTGCTGAGGTGCAAGAAGGCGGAGCTGTCTGGCTGCGCTATCGGAAGGCCTGATATGTAGTGGTCTACTGATTCCGGACACCGATTTAGGCGAGTATGCTCGCCATAGAGAGGTGGCTGATGACCAAGCAACGTCGTTCTTTTCCGCCGAATTCAAACGTGAGGCCGCAGGCCTCGTGCTCAATCAAGGCTATAGCCATATCGAAGCCAGCCGCTCGCTTGGGGTGGTCGAGTCGGCGTTGCGTCGCTGGGTTAGTCGACTCCAGCAGGAGCGCAACGGCGTTACTCCACAGAGCAAGGCAATGACGCCTGAGCGGCAGAAAATCCAGGAACTGGAAGCTCGAATCGCTCGCCTTGAACGGGAGAGATCTATTTTAAAAAAACTACCGCGCTCTTCATATTGGAAGAGCACGAGCGCACGCGCTGATTGATCAGCTGAGTGCCCAAGAGCAGGTCGATTGACTTTTCACAGTCTTTGATATTACTCGCTCGTGTTACTACTCCCACCGCCTCAGGCGCCGAGCTACGGACGGTGAGCGGCTTCGGTTGCGTAGTCGGCTCAACGAACTGTTTATGCAAAGTCGAAGCGCCACCGGTAGCCGTAGCATCATGTCGATGATGCAGGAAGACGGTGAGCAAATCGGGCGAAAGGTCTGTATTCAGGGAAAAAATAGACTCAAGGCCGGCGGCACTTCATGGATATCGTAGAGACACACCAGGTTGCGTTAAGGATTGAGACCTTGGGGTGAGTGCTTGCAGGCATACAGAAGCCAAACACGTTCTGTAAACGACATTAAGGGTGTAGGTACGACACTAGCTTGCGGATGGATTGACACCTGCCAAAGCACATCCTAAGTTCTATTTATACGTATAAATGTGATAAATCATGAAGCCGCCAGTTCGGAGAAGACAAAAGTTATCTGATCTTATTGTCGAGGAAGTGAAGCGCTCTATTGTTATGGAGCAGCTCAAGCCTGGTGATCGTTTACCTCAGGAAAAAGAGTTGATGGAGCGCTTTGGATGTTCCAAGGGAACGGTCAGAGAGGCTTTAAAGGCCTTAGAAGTAGAAGGACTGGTCATCATGCGAACTGGCCCTAGCGGTGGCGCCTACCTCTGTGAAGTGGATATGGAGCCGGCCAGTCGGGCGCTTCGTAATTACCTGCACTTCAATCACGTCAATGGCGCGCAGGTTTACCAGTTACGCAGGATCATAGAAGTCGAGATTGCCGTGGCGGTTATAGGTCGGCTAAACGAAGAGGACTTCCAAGAGCTGGAGCGAAACATTGAGTTTTGTAGCCTGCCGCTTACGAGCGAGGCTCAACAGCGTGCTCAACGAATTGCAGAGATTGAGTTCCATAACCTTCTGGCTGAACGGTGTGCCAACCCCCTACTCGGCTTTATGTCACGCTTTATGAACGACATGCTTCGTGATCTGGTGGTCTTAAAAAAAGCCTATCTACCGAGTCGTGATGCATTTGGGGAATCAAACGTAAATTATCACCAGGCGCTCCTCCAGGCCTGGCGCGTCAAGGACGAAGCGGCTGTTCGCCAGTTGATGCATGAGCATATGTGCGATGCCGAGCAACATATGACAGCACTCGAAGGCGAGATGGCACGCCACGTTCTTCTGGACTTTGCAAGGGTAAGTCAGATTGTCTAAAGCGCCACAGAGCGCAACGATGTGTTGATCCTTTTTCGACTGCCGGAACATGAATACTCAACTAGAAAGGACGCTCATGTCTCTTGCATCACGTGCGCACAAACCCTTAATTCCCCAAATCGATGGCGAACGGCTGTGGCAGTCGCTCATGGAACTTGCTCAGATAGGCGCCACGCCTAAAGGTGGAGTCTGCCGATTGGCATTGACTGACCTTGATCGCCAGGCCCGCGATCTGTTCATTCAATGGTGCGAAGGAGCCGGGTGCGTGGTCACGCGCGATGCCATAGGTAATCTCTTCGCGCGGCGGCCAGGCCGCAATCCAGCTCTTGCTCCTGTCATGACGGGTAGCCATATCGATACCCAACCCACAGGAGGCAAGTTTGATGGCTGTTTTGGTGTCATGGCGGGCCTGGAGGTCATTCGTACGCTTAACGACCATGGTATTGAAACCGAGGCACCACTTGAAGTCGTCGTCTGGACCAACGAGGAAGGATCACGGTTTCCCCCTTGCATGATGGGGTCAGGGGTGTTTGCTGGGAAGTTTTCCGTAGAAGAGACCTATTCCAGGTGTGACGCCAGTGGCATCAGCGTCAAGCAAGCACTGGAAGCCATTGGCTATGCTGGCCCGCGTTCCGCTGTGGGTCATCCGGTGGGTGCCTATTTTGAAGCACATATCGAACAGGGTCCGATCCTGGAAGACCAGGGTAAAACCATTGGCGTGGTAACAGGGTGCCTGGGACAGAAGTGGTTTGACCTCACCCTCACGGGTGTCGAGTCCCACGCAGGTCCTACGCCCATGCACCTGCGTAGAGATGCTCTTGTTGGAGCAGCGGCTGTCGTGGAAGCGGTAAACCGTACAGCACACCTGCATCTCCCCCATGCATGCGGTACCGTAGGATGCCTGCAGGTGTACCCCGCGTCGCGTAACGTGATTCCAGGGCAGGTTCAGATGACGATTGATTTCCGCCATCTAGACAGCACTCACCTTGATGCCATGGTGGCCGACACGACCGAGGCGATAGAGAATGCTTGTCAGCGCCATGGGCTGAGCTACACCCTGACGCCAACAGCGGACTTCCCTCCCTTGCACTTTGAGCCCGGCTGTGTAAACGCGGTTCGCAGAGGCGCGCAGCACTATGGATACAGCTATCAGGATATCGTCAGTGGCGCGGGCCACGATGCCATATTCGTAGCGGAGCTGGGTCCGGCTGCCATGATCTTTGTACCGTGTGAAAATGGAATTAGTCATAACGAGATTGAGAATGCCCAGCCAGAACACCTGGCTGCTGGTTGCAACGTGCTGCTGAGCGCAATGCTGGAAATGGCTGGTTGCAGCCAACCTGTGTTTGAGGCCTCCGTCTTCCCATACCAGTAGCGCGAATCTGGAAAGTCGAACGTCTTTCCCTATCGTGCACTGCATCCTATAAGCCGGGCTAACCCGGCAATGTGACAGGCCTTTATCCATGGCCTACCTACCCGCTATGCGGGATGACCTGCCCCAACCTTAGCAGCAAGGGTTCGATCTTATGTGTTTAGCCTTATCAGGTTTTAAGGGCCGCTTGAAAACCTCATTTGCCCTCACCGCGACAATCGCTCTCTTCAGTGGCGCAGTGGCTGCGGACACTACCCTTCGCATTGGCATGACGGCGGGCGATATTCCCCTTACGTTCGGTCAGCCCGATCAGGGCTACGAGGGCAACCGTTTCACAGGAATTCCTATCTATGATGCGCTGATCGAATGGGATCTTTCGCAGAGCGAAAAGCCAGCTGCGCTGATGCCGGGCCTCGCCACCAAGTGGGCGGTCAGCCCAGAGGATCATACCAAGTGGACTTTTACGTTGCGTGAGGGCGTGAAGTTTCATGACGGTACATCAGTAAACGCTGATGCCATCGTCTGGAACGTCCAGAAGGTATTGGACAAAAATGCTAGACAGTACGCCCCGGCGCAGGTAGGCAATACGGTGTCACGCATGCCTACCCTAAGATCGGCCGAGAAGATAGATGATCATACGGTAGTGCTGACTACATCCGAGCCAGATGCGTTTTTGCCCTACAACCTGACTAATTTATTTATTGTCTCCCCAACAGCCTGGCAAAAGGATTTTGATGCCATACCGGCCTCTGTGACAGACGCAGCTGAGCGTAGCAAGCAAGCCTGGTCGAATTTCGCGTCCCACGCCGTTGGCAGCGGTCCGTTCAAGATAGAAAGGCTTGTCCCGCGTCAGCAGCTTACGCTTGCCAGAAATCCTGACTACTGGAACCCCAGCCGCGTCCCAAAGATCGACCACGTAGTGCTCCTTCCACTGCCAGAGGCCAATGCACGGACCGCCGCCCTGCTCTCTGGGCAGGTGGACTGGATAGAAGCCCCTGCACCCGATGCCATTGACCAGATCAAGAGTCGTGGTTTCAAGCTTTACGCCAACGCACAGCCTCACCTCTGGCCATGGCAGTTCTCCTTTGTCGAGGGCTCGCCCTGGTTGAACAAGGATGTACGTCATGCGGCAAATCTCTGCCTTAACCGTGCCGAACTCAAGGAGTATCTGGGTGGCTACATGGAAGAGGCAACCGGCACCTATGAACAAGGCTCACCGTGGCGAGGAAATCCTGACTTCAAGATCAGTTATGACCCTGATCAGGCTCGGGCGCTGATGACTAGGGCCGGCTACAGTGAGGCCAAACCGGTCAAGGTCAAGGTGCAAACCTCGGCGTCTGGTTCGGGGCAGATGCAGCCGCTGCCGATGAACGAGTATATCCAGCAGAGCCTCAAGCAGTGCTACTTCGATGTCGAGCTGGACGTGACCGAATGGAATACGCTCTTTACCAACTGGCGTCTCGGTGCAAAGGATCCTGCGGCTAACGGGGCGAACGCTATTAATGTGAGCGCTGCGGTAATGGATCCCTACTTCGGCATGGTGCGCTTTACCAGCTCCAAAGCGTTTCCTCCGGTATCTAATAACTGGGGCTACTTCAGCGACCCAGAAATGGACGCGCTGATTACCAAGGCGCGTAACGCCTTCGACCCCAAGGATATGGACGCCGCCGCAGCGCAGTTACACGCAGCCCTGGTAGATGCAGCGCCCTTCCTCTGGGTGGCGCACGATGTGGGTCCGCGAGCGATGTCGTCCAGGATCAAGGGTGTAGTTCAGCCTCAAAGCTGGTTCATCGATTTTGCCACCATGTCCATGGAGTAACGCCGTATGGGTGCCTATATCCTCCGCCGGCTGTTGCTGGCCATTCCCATCATGCTGGGCGTCGCACTGGTCTGCTTCATGCTGGTCCAAATCGCTCCAGGTGATCCATTGGTCTCGGTTCTGCCACCGGATGCCTCCCAGGAGCTTCGTGCACAGATGATTGCCGCATACGGCTTTGATCAGCCGCTCCCGGTGCAATTTACGAAATGGCTATGGCATGCCGTGCAAGGTGATCTGGGCACCTCGATAGCAACCAGCCGGCCAGTGTTCTCCGAGGTGATGACAGCCGCAATACATTCGCTGCGGCTGGCTTTTCTGGCCACACTGATTGGCTTCTTCTTTGGATGCCTGTTTGGTTTTGTTGCGGGCTACTTCCAGGATACATGGCTCGACAAGCTCGCCTCGGTTTTCTCGGTCGTCGGGGTCAGCGTACCGCACTACTGGCTCGGCATGCTGCTGGTGATTGTCTTTTCCACACAGCTGTATCTGCTACCGGCTACGGGGGGTGGCCCGTTGGGCTCTAGCAGCTGGGCATGGGACTGGGCACATATCCAGTTCATGATCTTGCCGGCTATAACCCTCTCGGTGATACCAACCGGCATCATTGCCCGAACCGTTCGGGCCCTTGTGGCCGAAACGTTGGCCCAGGAGTTTATTGTTGGCCTTCGCGCCAAAGGCATGAGCGAATCTGGCATCTTTCGGCACGTGGTCAAGAACGCCGCGCCCACCCCCGGTATCCATCAATTCCTCGATCCGCAAGGGGAAAGTCGCCCTGCCAAGTGTTAGCTTGTGGATGTTCATGATCCAGTGGTTTGTCACCCCAAGCGTAGTCCGCTTCCACTAGGCCGCCGCGGGCGGCGTACTCCAACTGCGCCTCGCTTGGCAATTCTCGCCCCAGCCAGGTGGCATAGGCCAGAGCATCATCAAAGCTGACATGAACCACCGGATGATTGAGTCGAGTTTCGATGCCTGAGCGAGGGCCCTCCGGGTGCCGCCAGTTTGCTCCAGCAATAAACTGCCATCCCGGATGCTCTTTTGAACGGACAAATACCAGCGAGCCGGGCAGACGCACCGCCGGAGGAAGTCCTCTGGCCGCTTCGCCACTGAGCCCGCGCTCCGCCTGCGTCTGATAGCCGGTTGCCCTTACAAATGCTGCGTACTGCGCATTGGTGACAGGGTGACGGTCTATCCAGAAACCTTTGATGCCAACGGGGACCGCTGGCCGCTCTTCGGGATAGAAGCGCTCGGACCCCATCGTAAACCGGCCTGCGCTTAGCTGGATCATTCCATGCTGCTCTCTGCCCTGCCGCGTCAGGGGCAGCCCGTCGTAGGTTTCACACAAATAGCCTGGCACTGGCGATGAATCCGCCACGGCCAGGTAGCGCAAAAGCCCTCCGGTCATAATCGCGAGCAAAAGAGCGCCGATAGCGATCAGGTGATTACGCCGCACGCTCACAGGTCTGGTGCGCTGTCGGCCGGGCGCTGCAGTGCAGGAAAGCGCGGCACTCCTGCCTCGTCTATAGAGATGTTGTTACTGCCTGCATACTGCCGCCAGTCCATCAGGAGGTCCTTAACCTGCTCAGGATGTTGCCCAGCCAAGTCCTGTTGCTCGGCGGGATCGGTGGCCAAGTCATATAGACGCCAGGTTGCGCCTGTTATCTTGGGCGCATAGACCAGCTTCAGGTTGCCTCGACGAAGCGCTGCTGCACCGTCCTGCTCCCACCCCATCGGCTGCGCGGCGGCATGAATCCGCGGCTCCTCTCCACTAAGAAACGGCAATATCGTGCTGCCCTGTGACGGGATGACCGCCCTACCCTTATAGCGAATACCGGGATGTTCTATACCGGCTACCTGAAGAAAGGTCGGCATGACGTCACGGACACTGGCAAACTCCGTTGTCTGGCCCTTGAGGACCCTGGCCGGAAAATGTACAAACGCAGGTACCCGTATTCCACCTTCAAAAATGGTCTGCTTATAGCGCCGTCCCGGCTGAGCACTAACTTGCGCCCAGGCCGGACCGTAGGTCACAAACGAGTTGGCTCGCCCCAAATTATCCAGACGATTATCAAAGTGTTCGGCTACCCACTCTTTGATTGAATCCTCTCGGTTCACCGACTCCGGGCCGTTATCGGACATGAACAGGATAAGTGTATTGTCATACTCGCCCAGGTTTTTAAGATGAGTGACGAGGCGGCCAATCTCCTGATCCAGAGACTCAACCATTGCCGCATAGGCCTCCATTGAGCGTGCTGAGCGCATTTTTTCTTCCGCGCTTAAGGAATTCCACTCAGGCACGCCTTCCAGTACCGCCCGCGTCTGGAAATCGGCTGGAAGCAGGCCCAGCTCTTTTTGGCGAACCAGGCGTTGATCGGCAATCACCTGATATCCCCTGTCATAGAACCCACGGTACTTGGCAAGATAGCTATCCGGCGCCTGGAGCGGCCAGTGAGGCGCCGTGAAGGCTGCAAATGCAAAGAAAGGCTTGTTTTGCTCATGCGCCGCCCGGGTCGTCTCGATCAGCCGATCGGTAAAATAGGTGGTCGAGAAGTAGTTTTCGGGCAGAGCAAGCGGTTCCCCATTATGGACAAAGGTTGCCGAGTAGTTGGCCAGGATAGACATTTCCTTTTGCTTGAAATGAGCAGCCCCTCCCTCCAACACCACATAGGACTCAGCAAACCCTCTATTCTGAGGCTGTTGTTCCGGCAGCTTGCCCAGATGCCACTTCCCTGCAATGGAAGTCTCATAGCCGGCGTCTCGCAGTAGTTCAGCCAGCGTAACAGCCTCACCTTGTAATACGCCCTCATAGCCAGGACGGATGGCTTGGTGAGCAAACAGCCGATTACGTGTCTCGGCACCTGACAGGTGCTGGTCGTTGCCAGTAAGCAACATGGCACGGGTAGGAGAACAGCTCGGCGCGCTATGAAAGTCCAGCAAGAGCTTTCCACCAGCAATCAACTGATCGAGGTTAGGTGTGCTGATTTCACTGCCCATTGCGCCAAGGTCTGCATAGCCCAGGTCATCAGCAACCAGCAGAGTATATTAGGCTGATGAGGTGTTTGGGCGTTTTCAGCGAACGACGTTGTGCTCGATAAGAGACAAAGACAGGTGGCAAATACACCTGGTAGAAGTTTCATGGGTTTTCCTTGTTGTTGTATGCCCATTTTTTGAGCTTGACCTCGATATCGGCCAGCATCTAAATAATTATGATAGTTAACTTTGTTTGTCAAATCGGTCTGCGTCTCGACGCAATACTCTGACCGCTCCTTACAGGCTCAGCCGTAGCTTTTCAACCAAACGCAATGTGGTGCGATGGGGGTAGGCCTTATCGATTTAAAAGTTGCCAGTCAAAAGTTCCGTCTGCCGATGGTTCTAGCTAGATAATCGTAGCCTACGAGACAGGTTGCTATCCTTTTGCTAGCCTTCAAAGGTTTGAGTAAGGCGAGACTCCACGTTTGTATTCGGGGCAAGGCTGGCAGTATTAGATGGCAAGCTTTGGTCCGACTTTGGCTTCTAGAGCAATAGCGCTTAACACAGCATTTCACGACGCTGCGACTGCTGCGTCATGCCGCCACTCGACGTTTTTAACCGTGCCAATTCCGGGCTGTATTACCAGAAGTCTTTCAACCATTCGACCTAGTAGAAAAGTGCTGCACAGCTATAGTCACGCTTGCAGTAACTAACGCCTAGATTAGCAATTGAAGATTTAAGCCCTATGGATTAGAGGCTCAAACACAAAGCTGCCTCGTCGATCGGCACCCCAGTAGAGCATCTAATCACAGCTGATTCAGTCCAGGCCATAGGCAGGAACTTTTGTTAGTAGAAAACCACGCAGGAACTTTCTCTATATCCAACAGGCCTGTCCATCATGTATCCGATTGGTACTCCTTCTGTTGTTACCATTCACTCTCCAACACCTGAAGAGGATGTTCGGAAGAGTGAAACTGCTCCGCTGCCTCCTCAGAAATTGCCAGTAAAACCGCCTCGGCCAGATGCTCCACCATCAAGTCCGCGTGCCTCTTCGCTGCAAGTAGCACGATTTTCAGGTGCTTGGAAAAAGGCCAATAAGGATATTGTCAGCGAGGTGGCAAAGCACTTGGCTTTCCCTGATCGCTTGGCATTGTCACAATCTAACGATGCCTTATGTCAAGCCATGATTGAGCACAATGACATCAAGGTTCCTGACAACGTTGTAGAGGCTTGGACGACCTTACAAAAAGCTCCAAATATCAGGGCGATGGATACGTTACTTCAACATCTACCCAACGCAAATAATTTAGACAAATCGTCTATAGCAATGGAATTTGTTAAATATCTAATTAATTTTCAATCAGAGTCTGAATCCAAACTTGAGCAGTTGGATCATTTATATAACGCACTGCCAGATATAAATGTCGAAAATCCAAGCATCGCGATGACGCTTAGTGAAGCCCTTTTCGTTTATGGAATCGCTCGATTACCGCAGGAGAAACATACTGCAGGTTTAGAGCGCATAACGAACACTCTTTATGAGATGGCAGCAAGGCCAGATGAACTTACTACCTTTGGTGATTTAGCAGCAAAGCGCGAAAAATCTAAAGCGCTAACAAACTTGATAACTATTGCATCGAATAAGTTTAGTGTCATGCCGCTCACTGGCAACGATAGAGAGGCTATTGGCAAAAAAATAGTCGAGACGTTTCATCTTGTTCAGGCTGGTGACTGGCTGCATGATTTTTCACTCGTCGATAAGCGGCCTGATTTAAAATTACCAAACCAGCAGGCTGAAAGCGTTTTGAATACTATGCGTGCTTTAGAAGATGTTCAAACCAAGCTGGGGCTAGCGAGGGAATGCATCGCTCACTTTAATAGATTCGAGCTAAAAGACGCCCCAAAATTTATCTCCGACTTAGAGGAACAATTAAGCTCCTTACAAAGCTGCGAAGAGCAGCATAGTGCCGTAGGCAACCTTTTAAATGAGCTCAAGAAATTAAGTTCTGTCTTAAAAACAAGCTAATAGAGTGGCATCTTGTATGCTTTCTAGCAGAAATCAAAGATGAACAAAGGCGGCGTAGTATCCTACGAAAGATCGACTGTAGAGAATAAATCAACCATCGAAATGATTTATTTAATAAGGTTGATTCAGCTATCAAGATGTCAGGATCAAATATACCTTTTGCCTTACTCTGCAAAGCTTCCTGACAGGAATCCTTGACAAGGACTACGATAGTGAAAATTTACGTCATTAACACAACCGCTATAGTATGCGATCGGTAATCATTCAGCGCATCATGTGTCTAGGCGTGCCTCAACGGTTTGACATACACGTAAACGAGCTGCTATTCAGCTAGTTGAAGAAAAACACCTGCTTTGACAAACTGGCCAGTAGCTTCGAGGCTGTGGTTATTCTGGCTTGTATCGAGCGATGCATGTGGATGGACTGTTCAGACAGACCCTAGAGTTCAATTTAAGAAAGCGTTATAAAGAGACTACTTACAGTTAGGCAACGAACATTTCAGGGGCCTTATAGCGAATGGAATCTATAAGCACTTCGGCTGGGTTATCCGAAGCAATACTACTCGTGTATTGGTTCATCCGCACATATCTTCCAAGACGAGGCAAATCAAAACAAACTTTTTTCCATATTCCTGGGCATAAGCAAACCTTATGACCAGATCACACAGATAGCTGTGTTGATCAAGTATCTGGAAACGCGACATGCCTCTTATGACAGGCTTGAAGCTCAGAGAGAGGCCATGAGAGCTCAAGGTTCTCATCGCCTACTTTGTTGGCTTACTGCTGAATAATGGCCGCTGTATTCATCATGCCTGTTTGAGATACCGTAGCCTGATTACCCTGGCCGGTACGCTCAAGTGTTACAGACAAACCTGAGCCTTCCTGGGTGAGCTTAAAGACATCGTTGACAGTCTGGCGCTGAGTAATACTCATGTAGTTATCGTCACCTAACTGAGCGACTTCCAGTGAGCTATCGATCACTCCGTCTTGTACCAAATCCATGGTATTGCCATTGCCTTCCTGATTAGAGGTGATTTCGTTAGAGCCTTGTGAAGATGATTGATCAACATTTAGGATGTTGTTGTTGCCCGTTTGGTCTGCCCTAAGGCTAACTTCAGAATTAGCAAACAAGCCTGCTGTGCCTGACTGATTGGCCGTAATACTATTGTTATTCCCATTCTGAGTAAGCAGAGCACCTGTGTTCAAACTTTGCTTAATGGATATACTGTTAGCATCGCCTTGTTGAATAAATCTAGCACCGTTACCCCCAACATCCAGTTGAGGACTACTACCGTCCTGATCAATGACCACAGTATTCGCATTACCAACTTGCTCGCCAGTAATAGAATTATTCATGTAGCGCTGGGTGGCAGTAATGGCATTATTATCACCATTCTGAGTGACGGAGAATCCACTACCCACACCTCCCGTGTCCTGCTCTACCGTGATGTTATTCGCGTTGCCAGTTGTGTAGGCAAAAACGGGAGCATAGTACAGCCCGGTCTGGACAATGTTATGTACGTTGTTATTACCAATCTGCTCGCTGGACGCTACGCCTATTAAGCCACCTGTACCGTCATAGTTATAAACGTTTGCATTACCATTTTGCGTTACATCAGCATAGCTACCGCCTTCCTGGTAAATGGTCGCAAGGTTATTGTCACCCGTCTGGTACACCCTTGATTCAGCGTCGTTGGTACTTTCTGCCTGAAAAACAGTAGCCGAGTTTGTGTTCCCATTCTGCTCGACGATCTGCCTGCTATTGATGCCCATTTGATTCTGTATTGCCTCATTAGAGCTTCCGGTTTGGGTAAGCTCAGCAGTATTGCCATCCCCAGCCTGGTTAATCTCAGACTCATTCATTTCAGCCATTGCAGTAGCAGTTGCAAGGGTTAGGGCTGTGGCAGTGAAAAGGTGGTGAAGACGCATATCGATTTCCTTGTCGTTATACCTAATATATGGCCTTAAAGATGGCAGTAGGCCAGTTAACCAGAGAGACCGCATCCTTCTTCTGATCTTGATAGTTACCAGTTGCACTGGTAACAACAGCGTAGATTCAGAAAAACTGATTGCCATCAAATCCGACAAATGGATAGGTACGTTTATTACGTCATGAAACCCTTAGTTTTTTTATAACCAGATCAGCCACGACCAACCTTTTAATAACTGCAACAAGATTCTTATAAGTCTGCAACACAAGTTATGAAAATGCGGATTTAATCGGTATCTCAAAAGCAATAACGTTATGACCCGCCAATGTCATAATGTCCTTCCCAGATATTGCAAGGAAAGATAAAAGCGCTGGCAAGTCGAATCATTTAGTCCGTTATGCGTTACTAATTAAAGCCAAACGCTTAATCTTCAAGTTATCATCCAACACGCTAGACGCTACAAAGATGGAACTATTCCTCCTTCCTATGAATATTTAAGCTATTTGTTTCTATAGCGGTACCGAGGAATCTTAAATGTTGGAAATCTAGCCGGATCTTGTTAATCCTTTAGTCCAGCATATGATCAAACTTACACCAAGTAGTTTTTTCAATCACCTCAACAAAAGCTACTCCTTGCTATAGACCTACAAATTTAGGCGATTTGATCCTACTCTTATAGCCGATCCGCATGCTTCGAATGCTCTACGTGGTATAGCCACTACGCGACAAATGTACTCAAGCGTGAACATTCAGAACTGATGTATTCCAGCATTCTCACTCACAGTTACGGATCATTTGGGAGGAACGCCTCAACTAACCTAAGGGCGAGAGGGTTAGCACATAACGGCGCGATTAAGAGCTGCATCAAATTATGCCCATAAAAGCGGTTTGCCATATCTATATCCGATAATATATGTCTATTACTCAGCACAAGTTATGTGAGTACGATGGCCGTCAACTTCGACCTAAATGATCTTCAGGCATTTTGTGCTCTGGTTGAGCATAAGAGTTTTCGTGCTGCTGCCGATGCGATCTACATCTCTCAACCGGCTTTGAGCCGTCGCATCGATAAACTGGAGGGGGCGCTCGGGGTAAAGCTGTTCGAGCGAACCACACGACGAGTAAGCCTTACCATGGTAGGTCGGGCATTTGCACCGCGGGCCGAACGCCTCCTCAATGACCTGGATGATGCGCTGCTGGGAATAAGCGAAGTGGCTTCCAACCGTACGGGGCGGGTAACCGTGGCCTGCGTTCCTTCTGCGGCGTATTACTTCATGCCAAGTGTTATCGCCCGCTACCATGCTATCTATCCCAAGGTACGCATAAAGCTGATTGATACCAGCGCCAACAAGGTATCTGCGGCTGTTATCAGCGGTGAGGCTGATCTGGGCCTAAGCTTTTCCGGCAATCTTGATCAGGACGTAGAGTTTGAATGGCTGGTACAGGAGTCTTATGTCGCGGCCTGTCGGTGTGATCATGCGCTGGCAGGTAAAAAAACGGTACGTTGGGATGAGTTCTACCGCTACGACTACATTGTGGTCGACAAGACATCAGGTAATCGTTTTCTGCTGGACCAGGCACTTGCTCATATTGCACCGGAGCGTCTTAGTATTTGTGAGACCCGTCATGTGACGACCATGCTGGGTATGGTTGAAGCAGGACTTGGCATCGCAGCGGTCCCTGCCATGGCCCTGCCGGCTGGCCATCATCCGGTTCTCACCAGTGTGCCGCTTATTGATCCGGTTGTGGAACGTCACGTAGGTATTATCAAACGGCGCGGCCGCGCCCTTTCCCCAGCCGCAGCCGCTTTGGAAAAGCTGCTTATCGATATGAAAGCGCAGCCGTAAAACAGGCCGGCCTAAGGTACTGAATCCAACCCCGTCGAGCGGACCTGCTGCTGAACCTCCTTGGATGAGAGGTATTGCAGCAATGCTTTAGCCTCCTCTGGATGCGCTGCGCCTTTGGGAATAGCACCTGCAAAACGGGTAACCGACTGAACCGATTCAGGGATTTTCCCTATAAAGGTTACGCCAGGCACAGGCAATAGCTCACTCACCTGTTGAAACCCCAATTGGTAATCTCCCCTGGCAACCATGGAACCTACCGGATCCTTTTCAATCATCTTTGCCTTCGGTTTTACCTGGGTTTCAATACCGAGTTTCTTGAACAGCTGATTTTGAATGTATACACCACTGGCGCTATCAGAATACGCGATAGAGTCGGCCTTCAGCAGTGAGGCTTTCAGCTTTTCCACGGTATCGATCTCAAGCTTGGGGGAGCCCTTTCGAACCACTGCACCTATACGGGAATCGGCCAGCTCAACTCGAGAGCCCTCCTGAATCTTGCCCTGTTTGATCAGCTCATCAAGAGCATATCCGACCATGATGACTACATCGGCCTGTTCACCTCTTGCCAGGCGATTTGGAATAGCCTCGGGAGACTTGCCCATCGAAGGACCGCGGCTCGTTTGTAAAGTATCCCCGCGCTGGGCGGCAAATTCTGGTGCCAACTGTTGATAGGCGGCAGTAAACCCACCGGATATCATTACCTTTAGATCTGCTGCCTGAGCCGTTCCCACTAGGCTATATCCCAGCAGAGCTACTGCGAACACACTTCTCTTGATAAATCCCGTCATGATTATTCTCGCTTATAGACGATACAGGGGTATTTCAGGCGGTCTGCAGCTGCAGGGAGCTGCGGCGATAAAGGTAGCACGTCGCCAACAGTGCGCAGATAGCTGCAAAACTCATCCAGTAACCAGGCGCGGCCCTATCGCCCGTCGCTTGGATCAGAGCAGTTGAAATGGCTGGGGTAAATCCTCCAAACACAGCGGTAGCCAAGCTATATGCCAGCGAAAAGCCTGCCACCCTGACCTCAACCGGCATAATTTCGGTTAACGCAGGAATCATGGCGCCGTTATATAAGCCATAAAGAAACGACAGCCACAGCAGAACGCCTAACATAAGCCCAAAGCTGGGCGCATCCGCCAGATATGATAGGGCTGGATACGTGGTCACGATAGCAAGTGCAGTCATCGCAATGAGTAATGGCTTGCGCCCGAACCTATCGGATAGCGCCCCGCCAATAGGCAGCCAGATAAAATTTGAGACGGCGACGAGCAGCGTTACCAGCAAGCTGTCCGAGGCACTTAGCTTGAGTACCGTCTTGCCAAACGTAGGCGCATAAACGGTAATCAGATAGAAAGCCGTGGTGGTCATGGCGACCATCAGCATGCCAGCTACTACTACCGTCCAGTTATCCAGCAGAGTCCTTAAAACCTCGCGCATTGCAGGATGATGACGGCGGGTGTTGAACTCCTGAGTTTCCTCAAGCTTGCGTCGTAACACGAAGATAAACGGAACGATCAAACAGCCCAGCAGAAACGGGATGCGCCAGCCCCAATCGGCAATTGCAGACTCGGAAAGCCAGTGGTTGAGTCCAAAACCCAAAGCCGCAGCCACTACGATGGCAACCTGCTGACTGCCTGACTGCCAACTTGTATAGAACCCCTTTTTACCTGGAGTCGCAATCTCGGCCAGATAGACCGATACACCACCGAGTTCGGCACCTGCGGAAAAGCCCTGGAGTAGACGGCCAGCTAGCACGAGCAGTGGGGCCCAGAACCCTATGCTGTCATAACCCGGCACCAGGACGATCAAGAAGGTCCCGGCAGCCATAATCGAAAGGGTTACGATCAAGCCCTTGCGACGCCCTACCTGATCGATGTATGCACCCAAAATTACAGCCCCCAGAGGGCGCATTAGAAAGCCAGCGCCAAAAACTGCAAAGGTCATCATCAGAGAGGCAAATTCGCTGCTAGCTGGAAAGAAGGCCTTGGCGATATAAGTGGCGTAGAAGCCAAACAGGAAGAAATCAAACTGCTCAAGAAAGTTGCCCGACGTCACGCGGAATATTGCACCAATCTTTGAGCCAGAAGCGGCACGGTGGCCATGAGCAGGAACCATAGAACACTCCACGTCTTGTCTCATATGCAGAAGGCATATGTCTTTTTGTAACAAGAAGAGTGGAGAAAAAATATTGATTTGATAAGTGCATATTAGTGATCGACTAATGCATACATCGCATTAATGGCATTGCACTGGAGCACACATCTTTAACAGTGCATTACCTGCTAAGCGATGCGCCAGAGGATCAGAGTGGTAGATAAAGGATAGATAACGAGACGTATCCGCTGACTGCCCCTGATATTTCCTTGGTGGGTACGGACGGCCCTATAGGACCGTCCTGCGCAGAACCAACTACTGCGTCCGCGTCACCCGCCATACGGTGTTAGACAGATCATCAGCGATGATGAGCGCACCGCGCGGATCGACCGTTACGCCCACCGGACGGCCACGGGTTTTCCCGTCATCTCCACGGAACCCTGTTGCAAAATCAACAGGATCACCGGACGGGCGTCCGTTGCTGAACGGTACGAAGACCACCTTGTAACCGACCGGATTCTTTCGGTTCCAGCTGCCGTGCTCGCCAACAAATACGCCATTGGCAAACTTGTCACCCATTTCCGGTATTGAGAAATCCACACCCAGCGCGGCGACATGGGAGCCCAGCGCGTAATCTGGCGCGATGGCAGAAGCAACTTTTTGCGGATTCTCTGGCTTCACTCGAGGATCGACGTTCTTGCCCCAATAACTGTAGGGCCAGCCATAGAATTGGCCCTCACGAACCGAGGTCAGGTAATCCGGAACCAGATCAGGGCCCAGCTCATCCCGTTCGTTCACCACGGCCCATAATTGCCCCGTCTCCGGCTGAATGGTCAATGCTGTCGGGTTACGCAGACCGGTCGCATAGGGTTTGTGAGCGCCCGTTTCAGCGTTGACTTGCCAGACCATTGCGCGATCTACCTCGGCTTCCATGCCGCGCTCGGTAATATTGCTGTTGGAGCCGATGCCCACGTAGAGAAAACGACCATCGGGACTGACCGTCAGCGATTTAGTCCAGTGATGGTTAATTTCCGCAGGCAGATCGGTAATCTTGGTCGGTGGACCGCTGGCCTTGGTTTGACCATCCACATAGTCGAAGCGCACCAGCGCATCCTGATTGGCCACGTACAACTTGCCCTCAAATAAAGCCAGACCGTACGGTGCGTTCAGGTTCTCGGCAAAAACCTCTTGAACCTCGTAGGTACCGTCACCGTTTGCATCGCGCAGTAATGTAAGGCGATTGCCCCCCTTTACCTTGGTATTGCCTTCCGCCTTGATGACCCCGGCAATAACATCTTTTGGCTTGAGTTTCGCTGCGTTACCGCCCCGGCCTTCCGCCACCAGGATGTCCCCGTTGGGTAGTACAAGGGTTTGCCGTGGGATTTTAAGATCCGTTGCGATCGCTCTGACGTCGTAACCCTCAGGCACTTTTGGCTTTTCATCACCCCAGGGTGCTGGGTCAGCAATCTTCATACTCGGCAGCAGGCCGCGCTCGGGATCAGGTAGCTTTGGATCACCGCCGTGTGATTGGGTGGCTTCCCCCTCGCCACCGCCACACGCGCTTAGCATTACCGCCATGCTCAGTATCGTCAGTGCATTCGAATTTCTCATCTTGCACCTCCTGAGCGCAGGTTGGTCAGGCCGATCCAGGCTGCAACAACGCTAAGCAGCGTTACGACTACCGAGAGGGTCAGCCCCATAGGCATCGACGCCCAGGCATCCTTTGCATGCTCGAAGGCATTAACCAGCCCTAGTATCCAGGTAATCAGCAGGAGCAGGAAATACATCAACGGCCGCCCGGCCTTACGGTCGGCACGGATCAGATTGACCAACGCGAACAATAGCGCCAGCCCGCAGAAAAGTTCACCTCCGGCAATCAGCCAGGACGAAAAGTTGTTCCACTGGATCTGGTATGTCTTGGAATAGGCAATGTCGCTGAGCAGTGCGCCAAGAAACAGCGGCACGGTTCCGGCAAGCAGTATTGCATGCAGCGGACCGGGTGTAACTCTATAGGTCGGATGAAGTGCAGTGGTCACGGGAGCTCCTTTTCTCTGTTATGTCTTGCAAAAGCCGTATGCAGGTGTACCGGTGGTCAGATGCCTGCCGGCGATGCCATAGCAAGGGAACGCAGCGCTTATGTGTTAGTTCACGGCAGCCCATTGAATGAAACATATTGAAACCTCTGAAGGCGCTCTACGCCGGGGCTTCTGCCGATCCGACCCTTCGACATGCTCCAGCAGAAGGAGGCGACCTATACGACAAGAAGGATGTTCTGCACGGCCTGCTTCATCGCAAGTTTCGAAACACACATCCTGTAATCAATGGTCGGAAAACGTATGACTATTGCCGGACCTTTCTGTCCTGAAGGCGGTCCGTCTAAAGCGGCCTTGCTGACGCAGAAGCGGTGAGCCGTCTGTGACCACTCCTGAATGGGCGTGCCCGTGATCGCTGCGAGCCAGCCCCGTCGGCAAATGGATAACGCATGTATCAGGCATGCGCGGCCGTTTTCGAGCGGGTCGAGTCTTGTGGCGAGACGGAACGTCCCAACGATGAGGACTTCCATGAGCGACTCGATATCCCCCAACCGCCGCAGCTTTCTTAAGTCTGTGGGTGTATCCAGCCTAGCCGTCGCCTCGGCTCCAGTTTGGGTTCAGGCCATTCAGGCCGCACCTGTCGACGATACCCAGCAACCTCTACAACCTGGCGAGCAAAGGATCACCCTGAAGGTGAACGGCCAGGCTCACACACTTAATGTTCCTGCTAACGCCATACTGCTTGATGTACTGCGTGACCGTCTGCAGCTGACCGGTACCAAGAAAGGGTGTGACCACGGTCAATGTGGTGCCTGCACCCTGCATGTGAACGGGACGGCAGTGAATTCCTGCCTGTCGCTGGCTGTCAGCCATGACGGTGATGAGATCACCACTATTGAAGGTCTAGAAAAAGACGGCAAGCTACATCCGGTCCAGGAAGCTTTCTGGGAACACGACGCTTATCAGTGTGGCTATTGCACTTCCGGGCAGATCATGAGTGCCGTGGCGATCCTGAATGACCCTTCCATTGGCAGCGACGATTCCAGCGTCCGCGAAGCCATGAGCGGCAATATCTGCCGCTGCGGTGCCTACAAAAACATTCTTGCGGCCATACAGTCGGCCCGCGGCAAGGTGAAGGGGGCCAGCTGATGCGTAGCTTTCAATTTGATCGTGCAACCAGCACCGAGCAAGCGCTAAAGGCTGGCCAGTCAGACCAGGCGATGTACCTGGCTGGCGGCACCACGCTCCTTGATCTCGTGAAGCTTGACGTTATGCAGCCCGAACGGCTAGTGGACATCAACCGTGTAGGCCTCAACAGACTGGAGCGCCAGGACGATGGCAGCGTGCGTATCGGTGCCCTGGTCACCAATACAACGTTGGCTCAAGACAATTACATTGTCCAGGCCTATCCCGTGCTGTCTCAGGCACTGTTAGCAGGCGCCACTACACAATTACGTAACAAAGCCACCACGGCTGGCAACGTCATGCAGCGGGTGCGCTGCCATTATTTTCGCGATAACGTTTCGCCCTGCAACAAGCGCAAGCCTGGCAGTGGCTGCTCGGCGATCGAGGGTGACCATCGTTCGGTCCACGCTGTCCTAGGCACTAGCCAACACTGCATCGCTATGCATCCATCCGACATGTGCGTGGCGATGGCGGCTATTGGTGCGACTGTTCATGTACAAGGTCCCAAGGGTGAGCGGACGATCGACTTCCTCGATTTCCATCTGCTGCCCGGTGACACCCCCGAACGTGAACACGCCTTGGCGCCCGGCGAACTGATTACTTACATCACGCTTGCACCGCCACTGGCCAGCAGCCGTTCGGGCTACCTAAAACTGCGCGATCGCGCCTCTTATCAGTTCGCGCTGGCGTCGAGCGCCGTCATCGTGCAGATGCAGGGTGATCGCATAACCGACGCGCGTATTGCGCTGGGAGGCGTCGGCACCAAGCCCTGGCGAGCCCATGAAGCGGAACAGTCATTACGCGGTCAGCCCGCCAATGACGAGACCTTCCGCCGTGCAGCGCAGCTAGCGCTACAGGGTGCCACGCCTTATCGGCACAACGCCTACAAAATCCCCCTGGCTCAGCAGGCCATCGTACGTAACCTGCAGACACTTACCGGAGGTATGGCATGAACGACATCATCGGCGCGGGTCCCAGGCGAGTCGACGGGCGACTCAAGGTCACCGGCCATGCCCAATACACTGCCGATCATGGACTTAAACGCATGGCGTATGCCTATGGCGTCTACAGCACCATCGCCAGCGGCCGTGTCACCCGTATCGATACCGATGAGGCTCAGCGCATGCCGGGCGTACTCGGGATCTTCCACCACGGCCATTTCACTGAACTCTATCGCCCGCCCAAGATGAAGCTGAACCCAGCTAAGATTGACCGGCTTGTGAAGGTTGATGAAAGCCGTCTGCCGTTCGAGGACGACCGCGTTTATTACGCCGGTCAGTTCGTGGCCATGGTGGTAGCCGACTCCTTTGAACAAGCCCGCGCAGCGGCCTACAGGGTCAAGGTTGAATATAAGGAAGAACCCACCTTAGCCACACTCGCGCAAGCAAAAAAGGAGCAGTCGCCCAAAACTGCCGGCTCGGATTACTCACGCGGAGACCCACAGGCTGGTTTTGACAAGGCAGCCCATCGCATCGATTTCACGTATACCACGCCTGTCGAAACCCATAACCCAATGGAGATGCATGCCACGACTGCTTATTGGGAAGGTGATCGATTATTCGTGTATGAATCCACGCAGTCGGTAATCGTGCACCGCAACACCTTAGCCCGTATCTTTGGTTTGAGCCCGGACAAGGTTGAACTGCAATCGCCCTTTATAGGCTCGGGCTTTGGCAGCAAGCTCTGGGCGTGGCCGCACTCCCCTGCTACTTGCGCTGTCGCGCGACTTGTAGGTCGTCCCGTACAGTTCGTGGTGCCACGTCCACAAATGTTTACTACCACCGGCCATCGTCCAGCCACCGAGCAACGACTGCGGCTCGCCACGGACGACCAGGGAAAGCTACTGTCGGTACGACATGAATCGGTCAACAGCACGTCCTTTACTGACCAGAACACTGAAAGCTGCGGTAGCGTGACCAAGAGCCTCTACAGCTGCCCGAACCTGGCTGTTACCCATGCGACCTTGCAGGTCAACCACGGCACGCCTACCTCCATGCGTGCACCGGGCGCTGCACCGGGTCTGTTCGCACTGGAGTCAGCCATGGATGAAATGGCGGAGGCCGTTGGCATGGACCCGCTGGCATTTCGCAAACTCAATGCCTCGACTCGGGACGAAAGCAAGGACATGCCTTGGTCCAGTAATCACCTTCAGGAAGCCTTCGACAAGGCCGCAGCCAAATTTGGTTGGGACAAGCGAACCCCAGAGCCCGGCTCGATGCGAGACGGCCATGAGGTAATCGGCTATGGCCTGGCGGCCTGTAACTGGGATGCCATGCGCTGCGCCTGTGAGGCCCGGGTATCACTGCGTGCCGATGGGACGGCTTACGTCACTTGTGGCGCGCAGGATATCGGGACCGGCACCTATACCATCGTTGCCCAGGCCGTGAGCAAGATCACCGGCCTGCCACTGGAGAAGATCACTGTACAGTTGGGTGACTCATCCTTTCCGCCCGGCCCCGTTTCTGGCGGCTCCTGGGCAACCGCCAGCGTTCTACCCGCCGTGGCGGAGGCTACCCGGGACGCTATTGAGCAACTAAAGAGCTTTGCTATAGAGGACGGGCCATTCAAGGGTGCCGACCCCAAAGCATTGGAGTTCGCTAATGGCCGGCTGGTCAAGGATGGCGACGCGCTGGATTTTGCCCACCTGCTTACTACACGGCGTTTGAGCAGTGCTGAAGGCGAAGCCCGAACCGAGACAGCGGATAAAAGTGATGTTTCGATCCGCTCCTTTGGTGCTCATTTCGTGGAGGTACGTTGGGACCCGGGTATCTCTCGTCTGCGTGTATCACGGGTGGTCAGCGCGATAGATGTCGGTCAGGTCATTAACGCCAAGGCCGCTGCGAATCAGGTGGAGGGTGCGATCGTAATGGCTATTGGCATGGCAATGTTCGAGGCTACCAGTTACGACGAGCGCAACGCCATGCCCACCAACAATGACTACGCCGAGTACATGGTGCCGGTACATGCCGACCAGCCGCCGGAACTGGACGTGATACTGCTTGATTATCCTGACTATGCCCTCAACGAGTTTGGTGCACGCGGTATCGGTGAGATCGGCATTACAGGGTTGGCGGCTGCTATCGCCAACGCGGTGTATCACGCTACCGGCAAACGCATCCGCGACCTCCCGATTACCCTAGACAAGCTGATGGATGAGATTCCCCAGGCTGTATAAGCCGCCACGGCCCAGGGATGGGCGCCGGGGTTACGAAATAAGGTATTTCCTGCACGCAGTCGGATCAGCTCTTGCCATCAATACCAAAAACCTTCTATCTCGTACCCATTAAGGTGGTAATAAATAGGCGGCATTATTCATCATCAGTGCGCACGGCTCTCTGGCGAGACAATCAATCTTTACCTTAGACTCACGTCTTACTAAAGCTATGTGCAATCATTGCTGAAAGTATGCGATACACCGCGGTTGCTTTTAAGGTAGTCTTAGACCATAGGCTTTAAATAGACGACTCCGCGCCCTACTTGATGATGTTATTTTTGCCTAAAAATAACTAACCTACCCTGATGACACACCATCGACTTCAAAGCAGCTGGGAAACAGTGGCAGGCGCTATTGAGTAATCAGCTCTCGCCTGAAACGGGTCGCTGATCCGTGCTTTAGTGACTTGCTTCAAAAAGATGTTCATTAATCAGGTGAGCAAGCCGGTTACTTAAGTTTGAACGACTATACTTTTGACCACATTAATCGCGTAGACTAGCGCCAGCTTCTTATTATATTTTAAGTCATCCAGACGTGCCGGCTAAGGCGTATCCGGGTGAAACTTTCACATCATAAACGTTAAGGTATTTATGTCCAAGCTTGCAGAATTTCGTGCTGCCGAAGAACAATTAAAGGCCCAGCTACAGCTACTCGAATCTCTCAAAAACGATGAATCTCTACAGCGTGAAATCGAGTTTGAATCCAAGCTTCAAACATTGATGAGCGATTATGGCAAAAACCTGGGCGACATTATTGCCATTATTGATCCGGGTTATTCTCGCAAACCACATGGCTTGGTTGCGCACCCAGAAAAGGCACCCCGCCGTGCACGCTCCGTCAAGCGTTACAAGCACCCGGAGACAGGCGAAGTGATCGAGACCAAAGGCGGCAACCACAAGACGCTCAAAGCCTGGAAGGCTGAGCATGGTGCTGACGTGGTTGAAGGCTGGCTTCAGTAAGTACCACGCTTATACGGCTGCCTATTCAGCAACCTGCAGAGTAGGCGGCCGTAACGCCCTATAGTGCTACTGCTAGAGCAAAGAGGGGTTAATACAAGGTATTTTCGCAAGCCGGCCAGGCAACGCACGGTCATAGACGTCGCCATCAATTTCCGACCTGGATAACACTTTCAATATTTGACCCAGCGTTGGTAATGTGGCCCGGCCGATATGGCTGGCATCGTCCCAAAGCCCAGAGCGAATAATAAATCTACTGTACTGAAAGTAGACAGCGTTAACGCTGCCCCGGATTACTGTTTTGGGTGCCTGGTTGTTTACAGCAAAATGCGAAAGAAGATCAAGCTAAATAGTGATTTGAGCTGTCCCGTTTACACGAAGGGTCTCGCCTACACCAGGGAGAAGAAAAAGTAGTGCTACACATGGATCCTGAATGATGTTGCGCAAGCTGTCGATTCGGTTATTCCCTCTTCGGTCCGGTAGTAATGGCGTTCAACTATCTTCAATATGTGTGACTCTGCGCGGTGAGGCATCAAGCCCCCAGGCACGGCAGTAGTATGGTTCGAAATAGATATAGCACTAGCGGCTTCAAAGATGGACGTAGCTCGTCCGAATGAGCACAGAACGATTTGAACACGCTATTAGAACCTAATCGACAGACCACCAAAGTTCTAGACAATAGAGATTGTTTTTGGCCTGCTGAATCATTTCAATCTGGACCCTCATTCCATAATCTTCGTCCTCAACCTGAAGAGCAGCAAATTGGAATTGGAGGTCATGCTGAAGGTGCTCAATTAAAGCATTGGCAACTGCTAGTGCGTTTCGAGATGGTTTTCCTTTAGTGTACTGACCAAGCGAGCCTTGGAAGAAACGCGCCAATTCTTCGATAGCCTCATCGCTTAAGCCTAAGCAGCGCACACTTGAAGACTCATCCAAACCTCTATGCGCCTGTTGGTGAGCGAACTTGAAGGTAAACAGAAGACCGCCTTCTTGATATACGGTATTAGACGCGGCTGCTAAACCTTCCAAAAAACCAAGCGTACGGTCGCTAAGCATAAAATCTCTAATGTTTTGGCTAAAGGGCGAGCTTTAGCCCGTCCTAGTGAGCGAAGCGAACGACCTTGAACATTGTTAGGCTAAGCTACCGCCGTGTGCGATAGGCAAAGACAAATAGAGAAATTCCGATTGCAGACCAGATAACTCCAACGACATAAGCACCTGTTTGAGGACCGAAAACTAGAGAAAATATCAGTCCTAAGCCACAGACACTTCTACAGCTTGAGTCAGAATCTGCTGGTAGCGCCTGCATACCAAAAATGAACTTGGCGCCTAAGAGCAGGAACAGTCCGCCAAATAGGCAAATGAACAAATATGGGCTCATTTTCATCTTTTTGCCTAACGTTTGAGCTCAGCGGCCCGATTTAGCGGGTCCGCTGCAGTGACTAGTTAGGTGGTACGCATCACTGTCGTTAGGAAACAACGGTTCATACGCAACACCCGCCTTTTGTAGGGCGGACATTGATCTAAAGGCGATATCGCTCCAGCATTCCTTTACTTCCGGCGACGCATTGTTGGGAATTTTTCGCCATTCATTAGCGATAAAGGCGATCTGCTGTGGGGAAAGCCAGAGAGCAATTCTGCCTTTTGCAATTTCGTCATTGGGATCTATCGGGTCCATGCTACGTACACCTAACTATTACTAGACGTCATGTGAGGGATAACACGCTAGGCGCGTTTGACGGATAACCATCCTTGTCATCTTCATTATTTCTGTCTAGGGAGAACGTTCGCGAGGTGCGCAGACTGTATAAGGGGATTATCCATCATGCAAGAGGAGCCCTCCTCCTGTAGTAAATTACCTCACTCAACCGGAACGAAACGTGTCTATAGCGACAAGCAGATAGGCGTTCGTTTAAAGCAGAAGCACCTGAACATACTGCACGGCTGGTTCGTGATGTGTAGATTTACTCAAACGAACTGCTTAGCCATACCTACTCAACGCAGTGCCCTAACCCTAACGCACTGATCGTCAGGTTTGTGTCGAAGCGTGGTGCAGGTTATCTGACTAATCTGCACCAGCATTTCTTGCGATACGAAACGGACAGTCTTTATCGCATCGCGGCCAGGCTTTTAAACCATGTTGCCTTTTACTTACCCAACACAACGCTACGCGCCGCGAGCCTCGCTTTCCTGAAGTCAAAGTGGATTCCCAAGGCTTTTGCCTTGGCCCGCGACTCTTCCATTAGAGCATTCAACTGTTCACGGCGCTGCTGGAGGGTAGTTGTCATTATTCTCACCTCTATTGATGTTATCCATTCCCTTGGCGACTTTTGCTATCCCTACGTTCAATAGATAGGTAATTAGTGACTGGCCGCTAGATGGTAGGACAGAGCCAAATTAAAAAGTTGCCTTGCTGAAAAAATAAGTTACGTAGCCTTTGATCGGAACCTGTACGAGTAAGCAGCTAAGGCTTACCTGCGACTGACTTTAAAGTTGTCAAATAGGGTCATGACTTTGCTATCAGATTTTCTATTTGGCTTATGGCCAGCGCTTAACGTCACTTTTAAGTCCCTTCCGTGACTGATTGTTCCTCCTCTTGCATTATCCGTTTGCCGGTTCACAAATGCTGACACGAAGACTTGAGCAAATCAGAGGTTTTCTAAAAAGGTAACTCACTGGCTAAAGCTATCCCTAGCTTTTGTATTTAAGGCTTAATGAGGCTGTGGTGTAAAACCTACACAAGCAGTTCCTGCCGCTCTATCTCAGGCCTTTCATAAAGGCTTCATGCGACGAGTCTAAAGTGTGGATGTGCTGACTTGCGGTCAGGCGCAGGCAGTTCATGTGCTTAAAGCAACATGGTAACTCCTGGCCACTTGTCCTGTAATAAACCCATGTGGAGAACATCAGTGGACAAGGCTTACGAAGGAAAGAATGTACTGATCACCGGCGCTACGGGCTTTATTGGTTCGATGTTGCTCAAGACCCTGTCGGAAAAACTCGAAGGTGTCGGTCGGATTTACTGCCTTTATCATACAACGCCTCCTTCCCAAGCTTATGCTCATGACAAACGAGTCGTATGGATAAAGGGCGATATCAGAAAGGAAAATTGGGACATTGCCACCTCTTGGCTGCAGGAAATCAGGAAGGATGTGGACATTGTTTTCCACCTGGCTGCGTATACCCGTTGGGATACCAACATACAGGATCAGGTACACGCCAACACGCTGTCTGCTCTACAGGGTGCAACGCTTGTCGCTACCTTTGAAAAACGTGCACTATTTTTGGTTACATCCAGCTATTGGGCGCTATGTAATCGCTCAGCGACGGAGCATATCGAGGAACGAATCTATCAGGACTCAACAGCGGAATCTGAACTGGAAGAGATCGTCACGAAAGGAGGCAGCGCAAGGCTTTGTGAATGGCCTAATGCTTACGCCTATTCAAAGAATCTGATGGAACGCCTATTACACCAGCGCTACCCTCACCTCCCTATTATGGTCGCGCGCATTACCTCAGTCACAGGCGCCTGGGCCTATCCAAGTAAGGGTTATTGCAATTTCTCCATCTCTTTGCCCGCTTTCATCCGATCCATTGCGCTTGGAGGCGTTAAACATTTTCCAGCATCCATGAAAACGGCGATCAACGACATGATCCCCGTGGATATTTGCGTCAATATGCTATTGGCAAATGCCGTAGACCCTTCAAATAGTCTGTTTCAGGTTATCCATTGTTCATCCGCTACACGCAATATTCCTACATTGGGTCAGGTGGCTGAAATGGCTGGCCATATCAGCTATTTCGAGAATCAGTACGAGTTTGACGAGGCGTTGGCTCACCTGAATGAAAAACAGGCAAAGCTTAATAGAGTCATCGTTGAAGCGTATGGATTCGCGATGGAGAACCGCTTCATTTTCAACGATGCCCAGGTACGTCGGCCGTTGCAGTGGATGTCACAGGACGCTCTCGCCAAGTTTCCTATTGATGTCGAAGAGCTGGAATGGACTGCCATAATTGCAGCGATGAAAAAAGAACTGTCCCTACTGGCGACTGCTAGGGCCGCGTAATCAGGGCTGACAGGACTAAGGCGAGAGGACTTGAGTAATAGCCTCTCGCCTATTTTATTTTCATATTGATCGAAATCGGGCCTGCAACGGATAGAGAATTGCTACGCCGTTAAACTCATTCATTCAATAACGTAGCGCGCTTCATGCCTCACCTAGACTCCATTGAGGACGCGCCCTACTCCGTAGCTGATCCGCTCCTGGTGCAGCTCAAACAACCAAGCGCTTAGAGCTTCCCTTTGCATCAAAACCGCTGTTCATCCATCACGAACTGAACGAAGCCACACCGGAACGGGTCAGCTAAATAGCCTCGTCGTATAGACCAGGCTACACCTATTTGAACTGCCTGGAGGTAATCTTTATGGATAACAAAGCGGTAATTTCTGAGCTGAACGACTTGATTGAAACCTGTCTGGATGGCTACAAGGGGTTTCAGGAATGCGCCGATGACCTGAAGGATCCGAAACTCAAGTCAACCATGGCAGCCCGCGCACAGGATTGCAGCACAGCTGCAACCGAGCTTCAGCAACTCGTAACCAAGCTAGGCGGTGATCCGGAGCAAAAGGCCAGCGTATCGGGCGCCCTCCACCGCAAGTGGGTCGATATCAAATCATCAATTACAGGTAAGAGTGACGAAGCGATTCTTAATGAATGCGAGCGCGGCGAAGATGTCGCTCTCAAGAGCTACAAGCAGGCGCTTGAAAAGGATTTGCCTGCGGATGTTCGCGCTGTCGTAGAGCGGCAGCTGCAAGGGGTGCAACGAAACCATGACCAGGTCAAGGCACTCAGAGACGCTGCACGAGCAAGCTAAGCCCTTAGGCGCCGCAAAGAGATGCCTTGCAAAAGGCTCTCTTTCGGCTCGGCTTTCAGCGGTGATGAGCACCTTCTACGACGCGTATATCAAGCAAAAATTGCTAGCATTAATCTACGTTCCGCCAGCTCAACAGTAACCTGGGAGGCTGGGTATCAATCACTGGCGTAGTTATAAAACTTGCTCAAGCGTCTCGCTCGTTCACTCTCGCTTTCTAGGGCATAAAGCCTGCGGTAGAACTGGCTGCGGTTTACCCCATTACTCTCACAGGCCTCGGTTACGGGTACACCTTTTATCAGAAAGTCTTCCAAGGCGCGAATAACCCGTTCCCCCCGTATGGAAGTACCTTCCAGCAACAGGTCAAAGTGCTCACGCTCAAGTGCTCCAGGTTTCAAGAAGGACAATGTACGGGCGCGCATGGCTCTCTCAGCATTCTCATGATAGGTATACGTAACAGATAGGCGAGTAATCATTGGGATAGAGACCGGTCGCCTCTAGATACCACTACACCTGAGTTACCTTAATAGGTGATCACTAGTATAGCTCGTTTTTAGCAGATGGAACCTCCAATTTTCTGCTCTTTTGGTGTATCGAATGTTCAAGCCACAATGTGGGTTAGAGGCTTGGTAAACCGCTTATAGCCTCGCAGACTGAGATTTATACCTTAATATACGAGTTGGAATTTATCTGAGCGCTCATCACCAATAGTGAAGCAAGGCGTAATTAGCTACGCCTTGCTTCACTAGCCCATAATGGCTATGTACATAATCCTCAAACTTGATTCGTCTGGGATACGCTCTCCGTTACCGATGAGCTATCAACTCCACAAAACGAGTTGAAACATGACTTGCCATGCCCTTCGCCAGTTCCTCTTCCCCGAAGAACACCGTACCGGCTCCATCCCGCCGCAGGAGCTGTGATTCATCCTCACTGTGAGTACGAACGACAACCTCTACTTCTGGATTTAACGTTTTGGCGGTTTCTACCATTTGGCGCGCGTTGAGTGGATCAGGAGTTGCGATGACCAGCATGGCAGCCTTGGCAATATGGGCCTGGATAAGCACAGCAGGGTCCGCAGCATCGCCGGAGACAGCCGCTTTGCCTTCCTTACGCAACTGATCCACCATTTCCCTGTTCTGCTCGGCAATGACGTAAGGAATCCCCTGTTCGTCCAATACCTTCGCTATCCGCCGCCCAACTCGTCCATAACCAACCAGAACGATTTGGCGCTCCAGGTATTTGCGGTCCGTATCCATGGGAAGTTCAGCATAAGGGTCCTGCCTGCTTTCAAGCTCGCGTGCAAACGACGAGCGCGCCAGCACCCAACGGCGTACGGGCTCGATCAGGGTAAACAATAGCGGATTGATCGCAATCGAGACGAGCGCACCGGCCAATACCAAGCTCATCCCCTCCTGCGGTAGCAGCCCCAGCGTCAAACCGAGACCGCCTAATATGAAAGAGAACTCTCCTATCTGGGCAAGACTCGCAGCTACCGTCATGCCGGTAGTGAGCGGATAGCGTAGCGACAATGTGATAACCAGCGCTGCCAGCGATTTTCCCAGCACAATGATAGCCACAACGGCCAGCACATGGACCGGCTCCTGGACCAGGATCATGGGGTCGAACAGCATCCCTACGGACACAAAGAACAATACCGAGAAGGCGTCACGCAATGGCAAGGACTCTTCAGCAGCCCGATGGCTGAATTTGGACTCCCTCATTACCATACCGGCAAAGAAAGCACCCAACGCAAAAGATACATTAAAGAGCTTGGATGCACCGAAGGCAATACCGATGGCAATCGCGACGACCGCTAGCGTGAAGAGTTCGCGAGAGCCTGTTCGCGCCACTTGCCAGAGCAGCCATGGCAGCGCTCGGCGTCCGGCAATGAGCATCAGCGCGACGAAGGCAACGATCTGCAGGAGGGTTTTCCCAAGCGTTACCCAGAGTAGCCCGTCCTGCGCGGGCAATGCTTCGCTGGTACTACCGAGCATGCCTGCCAGTGGAGGTAGCAGTACCAGCACCAGTACGGTTGCCAGATCTTCAACGACCAGCCAACCGACGGCAATACGGCCGTTCATGCTGTCTAGCACTCCGCGCGCCTCCAATGCTTTAAGCAGCACGACAGTACTGGCACACGACAGGCAAAGACCAAAGATAAGGCCGTTACCCCAGCTCCAGCCCCACCAGTGAGCCAGTACAGCGCCCAGTACCGTGGCGAGACTCATTTGTACGATAGCGCCAGGAATGGCGATGCGCTTGACCGAAAGCAGGTCACCAATGGAAAAGTGCAGCCCTACGCCAAACATCAGCAGCATCACACCAATCTCGGAAAGCTCCGAGGCGATGTGCATGTCAGCAACAAAACCGGGTGTGGACGGGCCAATGAAAATGCCTGCCAACAAATAACCAATCAGTGCGGGTATTCGCATCTTTTCGGCCAAAAAGCCCAGTATCAACGCGACAACAAGTCCCGCAGCAATCGTCGTAATAAGGGGAATGTTGTGCTCCATAGAACTCCTTCTAACGTGTCCAGTATTCAACCGCTAGATATGAGCATAACTGGCCGGACTTTCATTCACCCTTACTGGTTGGCTAAAAAAATGCCCTTTCATTACAGGATGTTAATGGCATCCTTTCGGTATGGGTAATAGTTTGATGGACAATGCTAGGCTCCGTGCCCGCGTACGGGTTCAGGCTTGAGCGGCCTTTACTTCCTTATAAAGATGAAGATTGGAACAAACTACGCTGCGATAGGTATTTTGAGCGCTGTCATGTTTGCTTTTGGTGGTTATCTTGACTACAGGAATTTCCAAAAGGAAAAGCAATAAAAAGTTAGCCGAGACCTCTAGTTAGGGGCGAACAAACTCAGCGACTCCAAGAGGCAAGCAGATTGCCCCTTGGAGTACGTTAGATGTCGGCTCAATGCGTGCGTTTAGATTGGGTAGAAGGTAGAAAGATCGTAAGAATCCCCAAGAGCGGCATGAATGAGCACAGCGTGTAGACGTACTCGATACCACGCAGGTCCGCCAGATGGCCCAGCGCTGCGGCTGCGATCCCACTAAAGCCGAACATAAGCCCAAAGAATACACCGGCGATCATGCCTACGTTGCCGGGCACCAGCTCCTGGGCATAGACCACAATGGCGGAAAAGGCCGACGCCAAGATAAATCCAATAATCACGCTCAACACGCTGGTCCAGAAGAGATCAACGTACGGCATGGCCAACGTAAACGGCGCGGCCCCCAAAATGGAAAACCAGATTACCGCCTTGCGCCCGATCCTGTCGCCAATGGGCCCACCAAAGAACGTACCTGCTGCCACCGCGCCCAGAAACAGGAACAGATGCAGCTGGGAGCTAGCCACCGACAGGTCAAACTTCTCAATTAGATAAAAAGTGAAATAGCTGGTGATGCTGGCCATATAGATATACTTGGAAAAAACCAGCAAGGCCAGGACGACCAAGGCTCCCGTGATCTGACGCCGAGAAAGTCCATGCGTAGCTTCACGCCCCTTCTTTTTTTCCGCCGTATTTAAGTGGCCCCGATACCAGAGGCTAAGCCGATATTGCACGCCGATGGCAAAGAGTCCGAACAGGCCGAACCACACGATATTGGATTGACCAAAAGGAATGATGATCGCTGCAGCGAGCAATGGCCCTACGGCGGTTCCTGCGTTGCCTCCTACCTGGAAAGTAGACTGAGCCAGACCAAAGCGGCCACCGGAAGCCAGACGGGCAACCCGCGAGGTCTCAGGATGAAAGGTGGATGAGCCAACCCCAATCAGCGCCGAGGCTACCAGTATGGTCGAAAAGGTATCGACAAACCCCAGCATCAGGATACCTATCAATGTACAGACAGCGCCAGCCGGAAGCAGAAACGGTTTTGGATGGCGATCCGTATAGAAACCAATCCACGGTTGTAGCAAAGAAGCTGTGACCTGAAAGGTCAGCGTAATCAGCCCTACCTGGGTAAAGGTCAGGCCGTAATTTTCCCTCAGCATGGGATAAATGGATGGGAGGACCGACTGGATAAGGTCATTGATCAGGTGCGCGAGCGCGCAAGAGAAAACAATGCTCATCACAAGGGGATTGGCGGCAGAGGCTGAACGGATGGAAGTGTCAGCCTGGGCAGTAGGCACGGACATGAACGGTACTCGTTATACTCATTGTTTGGTACCGTACTGTGCCATTTCGTAAGCATGGTATCTAGATACAATTCGAAACAGTGTGCAGGTCCGGTTGCGGTTTACTTATAAGCAAGGCAAATACGGCACCTTAAAAGCCACATGCTATCCAGTATGGAAGACCACCGGCAGGAAGACCTCACTGGCACCAGCGAGGCGGATCAATTCAGTACTCAAGGCGTTACCCGGACCAGAGCCACGACGCCGCTCCATCACAGGCACATCAGTTGGGATTGATTGAGGCTACCATCCTGCCGTTTATGAAGGATCACTTTACAAGACGCTGAGCCTCTTTTAGCAGGTCTCACATCAGTGATTTATCGTAAAAAGGGCAAGTAAGGCAAAACTACCCAAGGCCGACATCCCAGCCTGCATCTTCTTCAATATTCTCTGCAACAACCTGCTTTGTATGCGCATGCCACACCTCCTGCAAAGAACGATTACCCATTTCTGAAAGTACTTCTAATAGACAGCCGTAAAACGCTGTATCACGACAGGACCGGCTAAACGGTATAGCTGTTTGTCAGACTGCAACCCTTTTCTAAACCAAGAAATACCGAGCCGATATCAAAGTAGAAGCGTTGCAATAGCACGGGCTATTAGAGGCGAGCTGAAAAATAGCCCGGACGGATATCTGTTCTTAAAGGAATAAGACAATACAACGTCCATCCAGGCTAAAGGCCTAGCTTCAACTTACTAGCAGGACCGCTAGCACGGTAAAGATACTCAATTAGGGGATGAGAAGTTCATCAGATACGGTAAAGGTAAGTAAATAATGGATACAAGGGATTAGGTCAGGATGTAGCTTCCAAGATTCTTGTAAGACAAGCCGCCTTGAATCAACGGCTGAGCAGGAAATGACCTCTTGTGTAAACCTCAAATCGGCCCTTGTACCAGAATGCCCTGTTTGGCCTTGCACAGATCGGATACAAAGTTGATACCCAGCAGGCGCATCAGGATGCGACCCGCCATCCTTAAGTGAATTATTACTCGCGGAGCCTCAAACTATTACTCTGCTGTATCGGGAACCCAATTTCTCAGATGCCGTTATTGAACGACCTACCTTAAAGACAGAACGTTGTGTCCTCTTTAGGATGAGGGATAATCAACAAAGCGTTTGCTCTAGGGCGCCCTAGCGAGGAAAGACGCCGCTGCGATGCTGTAATGGAATATGGCCGCGTTGCTTCTTCCACTCCAAAGCATGTGTTTAAAGCATCATGTGTCCGCACTGTGCCTGCCGGGCACTAAGTTCTATCAGACCGTGGGTCGTAAAGGTAAAACGTACGGCTAGACAGCCTACGTTAATGCAAATGCTGACTATACTCATGGGAGCCACATTCCGCATTAGTAAAACAGGTAGACACCAATGCGCAGAAACAGGGAAGAAATGATTGCCATGCTTGAATCCCGAGTTCATCACGAAGCTCTCTGGTTCAGCCGCATCCCTTTGCTCATTGGCATCGTAGCGGCGGTCGTTGTTTGCTTGGGCTACGCTTCATCTCATTGGACGTTCATGGCAGTTGGGCTTTTTGTCCTGATTATCGGCTTTAGCACCCAGGCGGTGCTCTGGTTTGGCCTGAGAGATTTGAATCGTCGTCGCTAGCACTGTCTGCAAAAGATTTAACGAAAGCCCTAGGCACCTCGGGCTTTCTGTACTTGTATATCGCCACACGGTGCGTCACCGACTTTATTTATGGCTTCCCAAACGTGACATCCAATGTCATCGAATCAGTATGGCGCATCGGATTCTGTCCAGTGGGCAGACGATCATCATCAGGGTGCATGTAAGTCATGCCTGTACCGAGCTTCTCGGTCATGAACTGGCCGCCTTTATTCATGGTTTCTGTCGAACCATCGTAAAAGCCAGCAATGGTCTTGTTACCAGCAGAATCGACTGTAACGATATTGCCGGGCGCAGCGTCAGCAATACTCTTGTTATCACCAATCTCGAATCCCTTGTTATCCGTGGCATGGATCGAAGCGTTTCGGCCATCGATGTCACTGGTATTGATAAAGCCGTTGAAGAATTCCAGCCGGCTGGCATCAGGGCGGTAATATCCGTCTGCATCCGCCTGCTTGAGCAGTCCGGTGGTATCGTTCTCGAATCTCATAACGCCTGTCTGCCCTGGCTCAAGCGTTAGCTCAGCGGTCAACTGTTCGTTCTTATCGAATTGGCCTATTTTGATCGGATGGTCCTGAGTATTGGTTATATTGAATGCACGCGGACCGCTACCGGCAGTGGGCCCGTCACTACTGGCTGGGCTTGCAGACGTTACCTTTTGCGGGTGAGTTTCGGGAGTTACAGCAGGGCCAGAAGCTACAGAAGGTTGTTCCGGACTACCAGCCGCTGGTGCGGTGGCTTTTCCTACCTCCCTACCCTTACTTTGGCCCTGAGAGGATGCTCCCGTGTCGTTCTGGTTTTGCTGTAACCGTTGCGCAATCATCTGAAGGATTTGCTGCACCAGGTCACGCACCAATGCCATCAAATCTTCTTCGCTAGCTCCCTTGGCGCCACCTGGGGAATGACCAGCCCCAGCCTTGCCGAACGTAATTTCCCTTCCCTGGCTGGCAAGCTCAGAAGGCGAACCGAAATTAACCTGTCCGCCGTATGGCTGAGCCAGGCCACCGTTGAGCCCAGGCGTTGGGCCATAATCATTGCTGCCAAGGCTAAAACCTGGCTCAGCGGGCCCAAGCACTTTTACTGACATATCAGCCTCCACAGAACAAATAGGGTATTGCCTGTGTGGTCAATTTAAGTTTCGGGTTCCTACTTAATCATCTTGACAGCTTTGGCAGTACGCGAACTGGAGAGGAGAAACGCTAACCGCTCACGGTGCAGCCAGCGTTTTTCTCCCTTGTACTACAACTGCCTTTGCTTGAGATCTGAAAACGAAGCCTTGAAGCCCAGAATGAAATCCACCGCTAGAAACACAAGCAGGCTGGCGCCTAATACAGGCAGACAGATCCCCAGTACCGTCGAGATCACAATCGCCAGGATTCGTTGAACCAGGCCCAGTTCACGCCATGCATCGATAAGACTCGGTTGAGGAGCATCATTAAAGGTCGGACGCCGACGCCACCAGAGCAGGTATCCCCAAACCACCATGACCACAAGGCCACCCGCAAATCCAATCAACAACAGCTGATTGGCAAGGCCGAAAAGTACCCCCATATGCGCATCTATACCCCACCGGGTCAGTTTGGCTGGCAGAGAATACTGAGCAAACAGGACATGATCCACCACCGCCAAGGAGCCGGGATCGATAGCAACCGCATCCACATGAGTAGGCCAGCGACGGTCGATTTCATTAACCGTCCAGGCTTTTCCCGGCCGCATGGCAGGTTTGATTTCCACCTTTGCCGCGTCAATGTGCTGGGTACGTGCAGCGGCCATCACGTGATCAAACACGTCGGGATCAACCGCTTCCATCTTCGGCATGTTATCCATGTGCATATGATGTTCGGCATGCTCATCCATGGGCATCTTCATGGTGGTTGAGCTACCCAGCTCCGTCGAAACAACAGGCGTCGACCATCCATAATATGCACGCAGAATGCCGATATTGCTCCCTGCATACTGTGACCATGTCAGCCCCGTGGCCGAAAAGAACAGCAGCCCTGCCAGCAGCCATACCCCTGTGGACCCATGCAGAGAGCGTAGACCCGCCGGCGTCTTACCACGCGTACGACTCCGTCGTGACGCCCATAACACCAAGCCGCCCAAGGTGGCGACCCATAGCCAGGATGCCGCCAGCTCACTATAGATTCGCCCCACATCACCCAACAGAAGGCCCCGGTGAAACTGATCCAGCCAGGTGCGTAATGGCAGGACACCACTCGTCCCGTATACCTTCATATCGCCTTTGATCTCACCGGTCACCGGGTCGATAAAGATGGCACGGCTCTCTGAAGCGCCCAGGCCCGGCGCGTTGAACATCACCCGGGTAGTATCACCGGCTGCAGGCGCAGGGCGTACGGCAGTGATGCGAGAGGACGGATCTACCGCTGCCTGGGCCGCACGCACTTGGGCGGCAAGGCTGAGAGGAGCGCCCTGGCTATCCGTATGCAGGGCATCGGCATAAAGGTAGTCCTCAAGCTGAGGGGTTAAAGCGTAGACAATACCGCTCAGCGCCGCCACGAGAAGAAAAGGACCAACAAAAAGCCCGATATAGAAGTGCAATCGTCTGAGTAATTGGATAAACGCGCCCGGTCTATTCTGGACCGACGCTGGCGAAGAACCTGACATGAGAATTCACCACGGCTAAGCACGACGACAACACATGGCTGCCGCCAACTAAGGGTTAGTAAGTAAATGCCGCCAGTGGCTGTCAGGGCGCGCGGGGATTGAGGCAGGGAAATGCGTCACGGGGAGGTCGTCGACAACCGGCGTCCAGATGATACAGGCGTTGCCGTTTATGACGCAGCAGCCAGCTCAGCGCCGTGAAAACCATGAGCGCCAGTGGAAGCGTACCAGCGAAGGCGCAATCGCTCATGGCAAGCTGCTTGATAGCTGAATCATGAGATGAGTCAACCATGGGCATACTGCCCTGGTGCGTATCAGGCGCGGCGGTCATAGCATGGTGATGTACGTGATGGTCCATCACCACCGTTGTTTCGTGGGGCGACGGGAGACGGTATGTCTGGCCATGCATGATGCCGTGACCAAAACTGCAGGCGAGACCATTGAGCAGGACGGCGGCAACCAGCATCCAGGCAAGAGAAGTAAAATGGGCTCGAACTGACTTCATACCAACCAATTTAGCACTGATGGCAGGCACAGGCCAGATGCGGGATTTGTTGTCGAGCGGTGGATATACACGTAAACGCCGGGCTGCAGCCACATGGCGCAACACCGGCTTTTGAGAGGTCAGGCCTGTCTGGGCTGCCCATTGGAGGCTGAGAGCCCACCATCGACAGGAAGATTCACGCCGTTCACGAAACGGGCATCATGACTGGCCAGGAACGCAATGACATCAGCGACTTCTTCAGCCTCGGCTGGTCTACCCAGCGGAATCCGCTCCCTGAAGCTGGCCATAAGCGACTCATTGCCAAGCATATCTTCTGTCAATTCGCTTTTAGTGAGGCTGGGGCAAACGGCATTGACCCTGACGCCTTCTTCACCAAAGTCCATTGCCAAGGCGCGGGTGAAATTGGTTACTGCCCCTTTGGCCGCGTTGTAAATACTCATCCCCCAGTCACCGCCCAAGCCTGAGACCGAGGAGACATTGACGATGCAGCCCTTCTGCTTGATCAGTTCAGGCAAGGCGCTTCGGCTACAATAAAACACACCGTCCAGATCGGTGGACATGACCTTGCGCCAGTCGTCGACATCAGCCTCGGTAATCTTGCCCTGGGCCACCGTACCCGCATTGTTCACCAGCACATCCAGGCGGCCATACTTCTGGATAACATCCGCGATCAGCTGCTCTACTTGAATCCGGTCCGAGACATCAGCGGTCTTGATGTAGCTGCTATCCGCTGGAAGCGTACGCGCCACGTGCTCAAGCTTTTCGGTCGTACTGCCCACCAGCACGACCTTAGCGCCCTCTTCCGCAAATCGTTTGGCAGTTGCTTCACCAATACCCGATCCTGCCCCTGTCACGAGCACCACCTTGTTAGTAAAACGAGTCATGTCAGCCTCTCTGGATCATGGAAGGTATGCACCAGTAGAACCGCAGCAGCAAACCCAAGTTCATCAGGAGGTGCATTGCAGAGCCAAGCGATCGCTAGTTAGAAAGTACATTCTGGCGAGGGCACGCATACCACTTTACAAGCGATGCTTATCGAGAACACAACGAATGAAACACAAGCGGCCCGCTAGTGCTTCGAGAGTCACTTAGACGTCGTCTATGCAAACCTTCATTAATTTGACTGAATATTGGTTTCTCAATGCTATGTCGTTCACTTGATCGCTTGGGCGGTTCAATGCCGCGATTACATGTAGCGCCGACAACGCCTCTACTCGAAACGGCATGCAATAAATTACACAACGAAAACAAATTTTGAATCGCTTTAAAAGCATTTAAATTTTTCACAGAATTCAAGGATTGCTATTCGTTCCGCTTGCTCACGACCCTTAAAACTTTCATTAGGTACAGCCTTGTCTGCATATCGTACGACTGCAGAAAACCTCGGGCAAATCGGCCATATCAGGCTACGTTCAGTTATTAACGCAGAGACGAATAGAAGTCCAAATAGAAGTCCAAACCGCCTAATTTCCTGACACTTTGTACGTGAAAGATCTAATCCAGTGTTTATCGCACTTTGGCAACGAACGAGTTGTAACATTTTGACTCTGACCTGTATTGCTCAATTAGGTGGACTTATAACAATGCGGGCTTCAGGTTTGTTCGTAGCTGCTTTAGGCATATTCGCCAGCCAATACAGCGCTGCTTCGACGTTGTCTCAGGAATCTTACGGCACCACGCGAGATGGCCATTCTGTAACGCGCTACACCATGACTAACGACAAAGGCATAAGCGTCTCTTTTTTAAGTTTTGGTGGTGTTATTACGGAGATCATTACGCCTGACCGACACGGCAAACGCGCCAACATTGTGCTGGGGTACGATGATCTGCATGGTTACGAAGTCGTGGATGCTCGTGAAGGCATCCACTTTGGCGCTCTGATTGGCCGCTACGCCAATCGCATCGCCAAAGGGCAGTTCATACTTGACGGAAAAAACTATCAGCTCGAACGAAATGATGGTCCTAATACGCTGCACAGCGGTAGCAAGGGCTATGACAAGCGCATCTGGCAGGTCACGCCACTGGTGACTGAAGGCCCTGTGGTCAAGGCTGCCCTGAAGCTAAACAGCCCAGAGGGCGATCAGGGGTTTCCAGGCAACCTCCAGCTAACTGTTACCTACAGCCTTTCTGACGACAATACATTTCGTATTGACTATCAGGCCCAGACGGATAAGAACACGGTCATCAACCTGACCAACCACAGTTACTTCAATCTGACCGGACCTGACAGTACCCATGGAGTCCTGGATCAGGTGGTGCAGATAAATGCCGATCATTATCTTCCCACCGATGCTCAGTCGATTCCTACCGGTACCCTGCAACCTGTGGAAAACAGTGTTTTTGACTTCCGAACGCCTAAAGCCATTGGCAAAGACATTCGCGCCAACGACCCACAGCTCCTTTATGCCCATGGCTTTGACCACAACTGGGTATTGAACAAAGGCGCTGATCCAAAGGCGTTACAAGATGCGGCCAAGGTCGTTGATCATGGAACGGGTCGCACACTTGAGTGCCTGACTACAGAACCCGGCTTGCAGTTTTATACCAGTAACGCTCTCAAGGGGAACGTAACGGGCGCAGGCGGCAAGGTATATCGGCAGACTGAAGCGTTTGCCTTTGAAACCCAGCATTATCCAAACAGCCCGAACCAACCGGACTTTCCTAGTACGGTATTAAAGCCTGGGGAGGTATTTAATAGCACGACCGTATTCCGTTTCGGTATTCAATAACGCCTTTGATAGTTCACTAAAGGATCCGCGCGTTTTTACAAAGAGAGAAACAGTTGATGAGCACTTTATCGACAAGGTCTGGATTGAGAACTTTCACTGCGGTTATCGCCGTTAAATTCGCGGTAATTTTAGTGATTGGAGGGGCCTGGCTTGCAGTATTAGGCGGCTCGTATTATTACGTGATCAGCGGTATTGCTCTGCTGATCAGCGCTATTCTGCTCGCGCGTCGCTCTACCGCCGCGATCTGGCTTTATGCGGTACTGATGCTCGTGACGCTCGTATGGGGCCTCTGGGAAGCAGGCACCGATTTCTGGGCTCTCGTACCACGCCTGAATATTCTCGGGCTATTGGGCATCTGGCTGTTGATTCCTGGAGTAACGCGTGGCATTGGCGCAGGTCTTAGAGCCAGCAAAACCTTTTTATCTGCAACGCTGGTGCTGTCCATTGCCGTACTGGTGTATTCGATCTTCAATGATCCGCAGGAGATCAATGGCAGCCTGGCGTCTACCCAGCCTGCCCAGGCTCAGCCGGTAGAGGGTATCAGCCCGGCGGACTGGCCTGCCTACGGCAGGACCCAAAGCGGTACGCGCTACTCGCCGCTGAATCAGATTAACGAGAACAACGTCAAAGACCTGCAGGTCGCTTGGACATTTCGTAGTGGCGAGTCCAGAACCGAGAATGATTCGGGGGAAACCACTAACGAACTGACCCCAATCAAGATTGGCGATAACATGTATATCTGCACCACGCACCAGATATTGGTAGCGCTGGACCCGGCTACAGGCAAGGAAAAATGGAGGTTCGATCCCAAGCTTAAATCGGAACCCTCCTACCAGCACCTGACCTGCCGTGGGGTATCCTATTATGATCAAGCCAACACCACGGAGTTTGCAGCCAGCCTCGCCGGTAAACCCCAGGCTCGAACCAGCTGCCCACGCAAGGTCTTCCTGCCCGTCAATGATGGCCGTCTCTTTGCCATCAACGCAGACAATGGCCAACCATGTAGCGAATTTGCCAATAATGGCGAGCTGGATCTTAAGGAGATGCATCCTTATACCTATCCAGGTGGTTTACAGCCCACCTCACCGCCGGTTGTAACGGGCACTACAGTAATCATTGGTGGCTCAGTTACTGACAACTTCTCTATCCATGAGCCATCAGGCGCTATCCGGGGTTATGACGTCAATACCGGCGCGTTGCAGTGGATATTCGATACGGGTGCAGAAGATCCCAATGCGATCCCGACTGACGGCAAGACCCTGGTTAACAACTCACCCAACGCCTGGGCACCCTTGGCCTATGATGCCGCTGCAGATGTAGTCTATGTACCGACAGGTAACGCCACGCCTGATATCTGGGGCGGCCACCGTACGCCGCTTATGGAGCGCTATGCCAGTGCTATCGTTGCGTTGAACGGCTCGACCGGTAAACTGGTCTGGTCTTATCAGACTACCCACCATGACCTCTGGGACATGGATGTACCTTCCCAGCCTACTCTTGCTGATGTAAAGGTAGAGTCTGGCGACACAGTTCCTGCTGTTTACGTACCGACCAAGGCGGGTAATTTGTTCGTACTGGATCGTCGTGACGGCAAGCCCATTGTGCCCATTACAGAGGTGCCGGTACCACAGGGTGCCGCAGAAGGCGATTGGGTAAGCCCGACGCAACCTCGCTCCGCCTTGAACCTGACCCCCATCCAGACACTGACTGACAAGAACATGTGGGGCGCCACCATGTTCGATCAGCTGATGTGCCGCGTGATCTTCAAGCGCCTGAGCTATAAGGGTCAATACACGCCACCGTCCGAACAGGGCACGATTGTTTTCCCCGGTAACCTTGGCGTCTTTGAATGGGGTGGGATCTCCGTCAACTCCGATCGCCAAATAGCGCTAATGAATCCTATGGCGCTGCCCTTTGTGTCAAAGCTGATTCCGCGCGGCCCGGGTAATCCCATGTGGCCGGAAGAAGGCGCCAAAGGGACCGGCACCGAAACGGGCATTCAGCCCCAATATGGTGTGCCGTTTGGTGTAGAGATCAATGCGTTCCTGTCACCGCTGGGTCTTCCGTGCAAGCAGCCGGCCTGGGGCTATGTCGCCGGGGTCGATATGAAAACCCACGAAGTAGTTTGGCGTAAGCGAATCGGTACGATTCGGGACAGTCTGCAGGGGCTTCAACTGCCACCGTTGAAAATTGGTGTCCCTATGCTAGGAGGCCCGATCTCGACAGCAGGTAACCTAATGTTTATTGCCGGTACTCAGGACAACTATATCCGCGCCTATAACGTGACCAATGGCGACAAGGTATGGGAGGCACGTCTACCGGCTGGTGGCCAGGCCACACCCATGACCTACGAAGCCAACGGCAAGCAGTACGTTGTCATCATGGCGGGCGGGCACGGCTCCTTTGGCACCAAAATGGGTGATTATCTGATTGCATACGCCCTTCCCGATACGAAGTAAAATTCGTAATCAGAGCTGACCTCTACGCGAAGCCCGGAAACCTTATCCGGGCTTCGCTATTTCTGCATTATGCCTAGGAATTGGCCTGCCAAAATGAACGTCATTGTTGGCAGAGTTCATTGCCGCTGCGTTATGCTTGGCAATACAGCTTTCGGGCAGATGAGACCTGTCTCACTTGCTGCATCACTATAAAACAAGAGCCCCCAACCGATGCGAGCACTCTTCAAATACTGCGCCGCCGTCCTGGCCTTTGGCGTTCTGGCAGGCCCTATACAGGCTGCAGACAAGGTTATTTTCGATACCGACTTCAATGTACTCAATGATGACGGTCAGGCATTCATCATGCTGGCGCAACTGCATGCGCAAAAACGGATCGAGCTATTGGGCATGACGTTGGTGAGCGGCAATGCCTGGGTGGATCAAGAGCAGGTAGACGCCCTCAAGGCCGTCGAGCGTATGGGCGTGGAAAAGGAGGTCGGCGTTTATTCTGGCGCAGCTTACCCGCTTCTACATGACCTCTCGACGTACCCGCAAGAACAGGCACTGTTTGGCGCGGGCTGGCCTGGCGCCTTTAAAGGTCCACGACCGACTTCAGCCGACGCGCTCATCGCGCCTCCGGATGGCCGCGCCACCCATACGACGGTACGCCCTGAATCAGCGACCCAGTTCATTATCGATAGCATCAAGCAGCACCCTCACGAAGTCACAATTCTGGCTGTCGGCCCGCTGACTAACCTTGCCCTGGCCATCCGCAGCGCACCTGAGATCGTGCCGCTGATCAAGCGGATCGTGTACATGGGCGGCGCCATCGAGATTCCAGGCAATACCACGCCCGCAGCAGAATTCAACTGGTGGTTCGACCCGGAGGCTGCACGGATCGTTTTACGCTCGCCGATAGAGCATGTGATCTTTCCCAACGACGTCTGCGAAAAGGTCATCTTCAACGCAGGCGTTTACAAGCGCATCGTGGCCGCTGAAGGGGTTATCCCTGACCTGTACAAGACAGTCCTGGGCTCTGAGTTCGACAAGGACCCTGCCTACCAGAGTTTTACCTGGGACAGTCTGCCGGCGCTCTTCCTGGTGCACCCAGAACTGGTAACCGAATCGAAAGACCTTTGGGTTGACGTTGATACCCACTTTGGCCCGAACTACGGCAGGTCACTGGGCTACTACAAGAATCCCCCATTAGGCACCCAGAAAGCCAAGGTGGTATTTGCTATCGATCAACAAGCCTTTTGGAATGATTATGTAAAGCTGGTTACGTTGCCTGCCCCAGTCAAACGACCATGAAGTGGTGCCTAGGGTTGCCAGCTGTATTGTTGCAACCCTGTCCTTGCCTCCACACAGGTCTGCGCTGCTGGCGCATCCTCCGCTGCCAGAAATTCTAAATAAAAACTTAGCGGATAGTGTTAGATCCCTTGCTGCTTTAACCAAGCCCCCGTGGTACTAGGGAAGTTGCGTATCTACAAATCATGCTAGTGAGTCATAAGCAGATCACCCTGCGCGGGGCGACCTAAATAAAACCCTTGTGCCTGATGGCAATTAAGCCGAGTCAATAATTCAAGCTGCTCCTGGGTTTCAACGCCTTCAGCCGTAACAGTGAGCGATAAGGCACGACCCAAACCAATGATGGCTTCGATAATTGCCTCGCCACTAGACGAGCCATCCAACGCGGCAATAAAGCTACGGTCGATCTTGATGCCGTCGAAGGGATAAGTATGGACGTAGCTTAATGAGGAGTAGCCGGTGCCAAAATCATCCATGGCTAGCCTAACGCCCAGCTCCTTGAGTGCTCGCATAATAGCCAAGGCATCGTTGGTATTATCAAGCATAACGCTTTCGGTAATCTCAAGCTCCAGGCGCTCAGGCGCAAGCCCGGTTTCCTCTAGAACCGCTTGTATGCGAGCTACCAAGTCACTGCGCTTGAATTCTATTGGTGAAAGATTGACTGAGACAAAGGCCGAGTCCTTCCACTGCATAGCCTCTAGGCACGCCCTGCGTAATACCCAGTCACTCAATGGCACGATTAGGCCGGTTTCTTCCGCAATGGAAATAAAATGGTCAGGGCTTAAATAGCCGCGTAGAGGATGCTGCCACCGTACCAAGGCTTCGGCCCCTGTTAGATGACCACCTCGTATCTTATAACGGGGCTGAAACTCCAAGCGCAATTCGTCTCGGCGTAAAGCCAGTCTAAGATCCGTCTCGAGTTGCCGCCGAACCAGAAGACGACTACTCATCCGTGAGGTGTAAAACTGCCACGTGTTCCGGCCTGACGCTTTGGCTTCGTAAAGCGCTATATCGGCAAAACGCAAGAGATCGTCAGCCTGACAGCTATCCTCCGGCGCCGAAACGATCCCTATGCTGCATCCTACACTCACTTCATGCTTATTGATCAACACAGGCTTTCGCAGACTATTAAGGAGTCGCTCGCAGAGTTTTTCAATAAAAGCCCGGTTTGGCAGACCGCTGGCCACAATGACGAACTCATCGCCCCCAATACGGGAGACAAGATCATCCTCACGCATACATTGTTTCAGGCGGTGAGAAACCTCAACCAACATCTGATCACCAGCCGCGTGCCCAAGGGTATCGTTTATGGGTTTGAAACCATCCAGATCAAGGTATAAGAGCCAAAGCGGATTCTCCGCGGTAGGCTTGGCCTCCAACCTCGCCTTGAGAAAGCGATACATCATACGCCGGTTGGCCAGGCCCGTCAGAGCATCCTCCTGAGCATCTCTTAATCGCGCTTTTTCCTGGAGTTTGCGCGGCGTAATATCCTGTACAAAGGCGCTGAAGATCGTACGGCTGTCAATCTGGATCGCCGTGATGCGTGTCTCGACGGGAATCAGCATCCCATCCTTACGCAACGCCGAATGTTCGACAACCTTGCCCACATTGTTGCTTTCCCCTTTGGCGAGGAAGCCTTTCAAATCGTCACGATAAGCCTGACGCATCATCGGCGGAATAATCAAATCCTCTATAGACGCGCCTATTGCTTCTTCTCGACTCCAGAGAAAGATCTCTTCGGCTTTGCGATTCCAGGCGGTAACAGCCCCCCTTTCATCCGTACAGATGTACCCGTCACTGGTATTTTCCAGGATGGCACTCAGTTCGGCCTCACGCTTATGCAGCGTTTGAATGTGCTCTTGCGCCTCTTTGGTTAGCGAGTCTTTCCTGGCAAGGAGAACCTCCTTATCGACCAGCATTTTCTGCAGCTGCCCGTTCAGACCTTGGAGCATGTCTTTCATGCGCATATCAAGAAGCGCCCGGCCAAACTTTCGGGCTGAATCTATTTCAGCCTTTGACCAGGGCTTGGCTTGATAGCGAACCGTTTCTTTCCAGTCTTCAAATGACTTTCGCGGCGTCAACTGCCCAGGAGTAGAACCTGGCTCAACTGGCTTATGGGGATTACCTGCCCAATTAATGGTTTCAAGATATTCGGCCCTGAACCATAGCAATACAAACGGAGGACTGTGCGAGATTACAACCGCCAGTAAGCCGCTGGCCTGGGTGGCATACACCTTTGCAGGCTCATAATGATCTACAAGACTTTTGGTCGCAAAGGTAGTCGGCATGGATGGCTCCAGAAGCCACTCTATCAATGCTCGGGCCTGCTCCTCAGATGGCGTACTGCCCAGTAGGGTAAGCTTACCGTGAAGAAGCAGTGCTGCACCCTCTGCGTGAACAAGGTGCTGAACATCCTTCAAATAGCGCCGAATACTTTCTTCAACAGCAGACAACCCTGTCAGCCTATTGAGTAACTCTTCACGAGCAAAAGCCAATTGCTGCGCCTGATTGTTAATCGCTTTTTCCAAATGCGCCTTAATCGATTGGCCCAGCGTCTGCCCTAATAGTTTACAGGTCTCGCGCATATCATAAGAGACCCGTTTGGGAGAGGTATGATGGCAGGAGACAAGTCCCCATAGTTGCCCATCCACGACTATCGAGACGGACATAGAGGCTGTAACGTTCAGGTTTTTAAGATATTGAACATGAATGGGCGAAACGCTGCGCAAGCTGCATCCGCTCATGTCCAATGGCTGACCTGTAATGGGGTTCAATACCGGAATGAGCGGAGCAGGTGTATACCCAGCATCCGCTATTGTTCTGATGGGATTCCGAAGATAAAGCGCTCGCGCCTGCCTGGGAATGTCGGAGGCGGGATAATGATGATTGAGGAGCGCGTCAAGACTATCGATCTTGTCTTCAGATGCGACAAGCCCAGTCCCATCCTCTAGAAACCGATAAATCATTACCCGATCAAACCCGGTCAGGCGGCGAAACTCCTCACTTGCACTCTTAAGCAGAGCGTGCAGACTGGTTGTGGCACTCCAAATTGTAAGAACCCGATGGATCTCGCCGACCCTCTGCGCCGCAGTGATTTGATGCTCTGAGGAAGGCTCCAGCTCTAGAAACAACACACCATTGCAAATATGTGCTGTCAGATCTACGGGCATACCAAGGTTGCCTGCTGGCGACAACGAGCCTAAATACAAAGGTTCAGTCATATCAGGCTCGAGCGTCAGAAGAGATGTCGCGGCCTCGGCCCCAAAAACCGTATCGACTGGCTGCCCCAGCAAGCCAGTAGGGTTTCGTGTTAAAAACCGCACAGTATCACCGGCAACTTGTTGAATAGTCTGGGTATCAGGGTCGATAGCAAGCAATATACCGTGTGGCTGAATCGATCCGGGAATATGAATCGGTTCCCTGTCACACTGCGCAAGATCAAGAGGCTGGGTCGTTTGATCCATAATTAAAAGGTACGCCTGAAGGTCAGTATGCGGGTAGAGCAACAACCGCTCCACGATAGGCTACGGCTTGGCTTGTTATAGGTCTGAGCCAATACACCGCCATTGGTTCGTTAGAGATTCCCCGCTTTACTTGATTAAGAACAGGCACGCCCTGAAACCACGTAGAGAGCAAACCATGTTTATCGTAACGGGTGGCACCCAGGGCATTGGCGCGGCGGTGGTTGAAAAACTGGTTGCTGAAGGGCATCAGGTCGTTTTTACCGGCCGGGACGAAAATGCAGGGCAAGCCCTGCAGACACGGCTGAAGACAGCAGTTTTCGTGGCAGGCGATGTCTTAAGTGAGCAGGACTGCCAAAAGGTCGTATCGCATGCAATGACATTGGGAGAGGGCCGACTGTCCGGCCTGGTCAACAGTGCCGGCATGTCCAGCCGTGGTGAGTTCGCCACGATGACTCAGGACACCTGGGATCATCTTTTCGCGGTAAACACGCGCTCGGTGTTTTTCTACATCAAACATGCGCTTCCGGGCCTGCGGGCAGCACATGGCGCGGTCGTTACAGTGTCTTCCATTGCAGGCAAGACGGGTGAACAAGGACTTGCAGCATACTGTGCAACCAAGGCCGCTCTGCTGGGACTCACCCAGGCGCTGGCGTTGGAATATGGCTCAGAGGTGCGCTTCAACGCGGTGTGCCCTGGGCAGATCGCTACGCGCATGATGGACAAGGTTATTCAGGACGCCGCTCATCTTGCTGCGCTTACCTCACGGATACCCGCAAGCCGCCTGGGCTCGCCCCAAGAGGTAGCCGAAGCGATCTACTGGCTGCTGTCGCCTGCATCAAGCTATATCAATGGCGCTACGCTCACCGTTGACGGTGCTGAGACCGCTGGCCTTATGAGCCCAAAACGGTAACGAACAACTCATCCTTCAGCAGGCGTCAGCCTTTACCCCGCCACGTTTTTGGCGGGGCCTAGGCACTAAAAGCGCTTGCCAAGTCCGGGCGGTATGCTTAAGTTAGCGCTATCTCGAAAATTAAAGCAGTTAATCGTCATTGTTTTCGAGATGCATCATCTGGCAAACAAGAGCTACAACATACGAAGCCGCTATCTATTCAGATTTTTTAAGTAAAGATAGCGCTATCTTCGGCTGGAGAATCCTATGAATACGTATATCCCTGCTCTGGTTGTGATGGGCGTGGCTGGTTGCGGCAAGAGTTGCATTGGTGAGGCCATTGCTCAACGCAGCGGTGGCGTCCTGATCGAAGGTGACCAGTTTCATCCTGCTGCAAACATCGCCAAGATGAGTGCTGGCATTCCGCTCACCGATGAAGACCGCGCCGACTGGCTGACTCGCCTGGGTCAGGAAATGGCTGATGCCGTAAACGCAGGTATCAAGCCCGTTCTCACCTGTTCCGCCCTCAAACAGAAGTACCGTGACAAGCTCCGTTCCGCCGTTCCAGGCTTGGGCTTTGTATTTCTGAATCTTACCCGTGAAGACGCAGCCGTGCGTGTTGCCAACCGGCCTGGGCATTTCATGCCTGCAAGCCTGGTGGATAGCCAGTTTGCAGCGCTGGAGCCGCCTCTTCAGGAAGACGCGACCCTCGTTGTGGACGCGACACTGCCCATCGAGGTGATCAGCCAGCAGGCGTCCGACTGGTGGAACGATACGTTTGCGGCTGTTAAAAGCGCCTGATCGGCCGGACTCCCGTTAACGCTTCATCTATAACAATAACATGTGAGGCGACATGTCCGCATGTATGGCTTTGCTCCTTACCTCACCCTCACTGCATGTTGCAGCGAGGGTGTTGACGCTCTGGTAGTCCTCAGGCGTCAGGCGCACACATGTATGGCTTTCGCTAACGACCAACAACAATAGAAAGTGGCCCACCATGACTGAACCTACTGCGCTCAGCGCCAGTATATTGCTCCTCATAGCAGCAGGCGCTGTAATTCTGTTGCTCCTCCTGATTATGCGATTCAAGGTCCATGCTTTTCTGGCGCTTGTGCTGGTAAGTATCCTGACGGCACTCGCGACGCAGATCCCTTTTGACAAGGTAGTCCCGACACTATTGACCGGCTTTGGTAATACCCTTGCCTCGGTGGCATTGCTGGTTGGCTTGGGCGCCATGATTGGACGTCTTCTGGAGATTACAGGCGGTGCCCAGGTTCTCTCCGACACCCTGATCAATCGCTTCGGTGAACACCGTGCGCCCTTCGCACTTGGCGTAGCATCGCTGCTTTTCGGCTTTCCCATCTTCTTTGATGCGGGGCTGATCGTGATGCTGCCGATCATCTTCAGTGTGGCCAAGCGTCTGGGCGGCTCTACGCTGAGCTATGCATTACCGGCGGCCGGTGCATTCGCCGCCATGCATGCGCTGGTTCCGCCGCACCCAGGCCCGGTTGCTGCCGCAGAACTTCTGGGTGCAAACATCGGTTTGCTGGTTATCGTTGGAGCCATCATCGCGCTGCCTACATGGTATTTTGGCGCTTATCTGTTCGGCCTGTGGTCGGGCAAGAAATTTCATGTTGGTATTCCAGCAAGCTTTTTGACCGATGCTGACCGTGATACGACAGTTATCCCGCCCCGCTTCTCTACCGTACTTGCTATCCTGTTGTTGCCCTTGATCCTGATCTTTCTGGATACCGGCCTGAATACCTTGAGCGTTATGGGTACAGTCGATGGCAAAAGTACATGGGTCCAGTTCCTGCGGATGCTGGGCAAGACGCCAGTAGCCTTGCTGATCACCGTGCTCTTTGCATTGATCGTCTTTAGCGGTCGACACAGCCGCAAGCATCTGGAAAAAGTATGTGACGGCGCACTCGGCCCTATCTGCTCCATCGTACTGGTGACGGGCGCAGGTGGCATGTTTGGTGGTGTGTTGCGTACAAGTGGCATTGGCGACGCACTGTCTCAAATGCTGGCAGATACCGGACTTCCGGTAATCGTTGCGGCCTTTGTGATTTCGGCGGCGCTACGGGTAGCCCAAGGTTCGGCAACCGTTGCCCTCACAACCGCAGCCGCGCTCATGGCACCGACCGTAGCCGCAACCGGTGGACTGAGCCAGTTCGATCTGTGCTTTATCGTCGTGGCGATTGCCGGCGGCGCTACTGTGCTCTCCCATGTAAACGACTCTGGCTTCTGGCTGGTGGGTCGCTTCCTTGATATGGACGAAAAAACCACGCTCAAGACCTGGACCGTGATGGAAACGCTCATTGGTACTATCGCTTTCGTGCTGGCCTGGATAGGCAGCCTGATACTCTGACAGAGCGTAAAACCGGACAGGTAAGCAACCACCTGTCCGGAAGACTATCCCAGTCTTGTCGTAAAGCCTTACTGCGCGTAAATCTCGATAATGCTGCCCAACAAGCGGTGCAAGTCGTCCCGATGCCCTGAGCGCGCAGCCGAGGCGCTACCATCTGAGGTCATGACGACCGTCAGCTTCTGGCGGGGCACGATATACAGCATCTGCCCACCGAATCCCCAGCCGTAATACACCTCCTGGTTAGCGATTCGCGTAACAAACCAGCCATATCCATAACCATCCCCGGTATAGCGTGAGTAGGTACGAACCTGCCAGGATTCTTCTACCCAACGGGATGAGATCAGACGGCTACCGTCCTGGGTTACACCCTTCCTCCGGTACAGTTCGCCAAATGCCAGCAATGATCGTGGACTCATGGCCATTTCGTTACCACCGATATAGATACCCTGCGGATCGCGAATCCAGCTGGTAATGGCAAAACCATCAAGAGGTTTCAGCCAGAGTTGGGCCAGTTGCAAGGTCGAGCGCCCGGTTTGTCGGGTCAAAATAGCCGAAAGCAGGTGAGTTGAGCCGGTGGAGTAGATCATGGGACCACCAGGGTCGTTTTCAAAAGGACGCGCCAGGGCAGCTTTCACCCAGTTTCTGCTAGCAACCCAGGCACCATAGTTCGGCCCTGAGGTAGACGCCAGTCCCGCCTGCATGGACAGGAGATTGCCAATCGTAATGTCCTTCAGCCGCAAATCTGGTTTTGCTGGAAGGTCTTCTGACAACAGCGGAGCGATTGTTTGATCAGTCCCTTTGAGAATCCCTTTGTCAATGGCGATACCGATCAGCGCTGATACCACCAGCTTGGAGGCAGATTTGATATTGGTGGGTGTAGTTGTGCGGTGCCCTCGATAACCGCGCTCAGCCATCACCTGCCCATCGTGGCTGACAATCACCGTTTCCAGCTGCCCAAGGGCTTGAGCACCATCCAGTACCTGGGACAAGTTGGGATTGGCAGAGGCGCGGATAGACACCCAGCACAAGACAATAAGCCCCATAGACCTGAAACGTGCCAAACGCCGAACAAGCGGAAGGATCGGAGGCATGACCAGAACCACACTGACCTGAATGACAAATCCGACCGTCATTGACGGACAAACATGCCCTTCAACTCGTTACGTAGCATTTCATTCAGACGTTATATGAGAGTAGAAAATCTTGTGAAGCCTGAACCATCCAGTCACCTAAATTACACTTGGAAGACGCCGACTCGATCCGCTAGCTGACTTGCCAGGCCAGCAAGCTGACGACTGGCATCTGCGATATGTTGTGAGCCTTTTGAGGTTTCCAGGCTTGCCCCATGAATACGGTTGATATTGGTGCTTACCTCTTCTGCCACCACGCTCTGCTGTGCAGACGCTGAGGCAATCTGAGTGTTCATGCTGTTGATTGCGCCTACCTCACGGCTTATACCTTGAAGCGCGGCAACAGCATCCGTTGTCAGCACCTCGGTGTCACGCGCCATGCTTCGGCTTAACTGCATTTCCTTGGCAGCGGTAGCCGTGCCTTCCTGTAGGGTTGCAATCATGCTTTCAATTTCGCGGGTGGATTCCTAAGTACGCGGGGCGAGTGAACGTACCTCATCGGCTACCACTGCAAAGCCTCGTCCATGTTCTCCCGCCCGTGCTGCCTCGATTGCCGCATTGAGTGCCAGCAAGTTGGTCTGCTCAGGCACTGACTTAATGACGGCCACGATTTTCTCGATATCTGCACTGTTGGTAGATACCATCTGTACCGTATTGGTGGCTTGTTCCATAGTCCTAACCAATGCCTGAACCGCCTTGCCTGCATTGACGATCAGCGTATTACCCTGCTCTACCTGTGCCTGTTGCTTGGGCTGCGGAGGCTCCATAGTCTGCAACCTCACCCACCTTCGTCATTTCGTTGACCGCAGCGGTCATCTGTTCAACCTGAGTCGATTGCGTGCTTGGTTTTACGCCCTCGTGGAGACAGGGATAGTAATGCTCATCCAGATCTTACAGATGATGGTGTGCATCAATGATCGGCAAATCGCTCATTGCTATTCTTCTTCGGAGGCCGGTCCTAGATTCAGACGCAGCCTCTTGATTACCACAGCCGACAGGGTCGGCTGTGGTAACTGTAATTAAAGAGATACCTTCAACATGCGTTTGAGCGCGGCACTTATGTCGGCACGGCAGGTGTCGGAACGCTGGCCAGGAAAACGGTCAAACCCATGGAATACGCCCAGGTAAACATGAAGCTCCAGTGGCACACCTGCACGCGAAAGCCGCATACCGTACTACACGTCTTCTTCGAGGAAAAGATCCAGCGCGCCTACTGCCATGAACGTAGTCGGCAGACCGGACAGGTCATCAGCCAATGCGGGCGAGAAGTAACTCATCTGGCTGGCGCTTAGTTCATATGCGCCTTGCATGCATTTCCAGGCAAACTGGTTATCTTCTGGCGTCCAGTAGAATTCTCCCGTACTCGAATTCAACAGAGGTGCCTCATCCGTACCGGTTCGGTAGTCCAACATAGGATAGATCAACACCTGCCCAGCGAGAGGATAACGGCCTCTGTCGCGTGCCAGGAGCGCCAGTGCAGCGGCAAGTCCTCCGCCAGCACTATGCCCCATCACTAATACTCGATGCCTGTCGATCTGGAGTATATCGGCTTGCTTGAAAAGCCATTCCAGACCGGCATAACAGTCCTCCAGCGGCCCAGGAAACGGCGTTTCAGGCGCAAGGCGATAATCAACGCCAACGACCACTGCACCCAATGTTTGGGCAAGCTCAGTCAGGTAATCGTCAACCATGGCCGTGTCGCCAACGACGAAACCACCTCCATGCAGGTACAAAATGGCCGGTCGGTTAGTGTGCAGCTTGGATTCAGGTCGATAAACACATAGCTGAAGACTGATGCCTAGACTCGGACCTGGAATGGCAACTGGGTCATAACCGCGAAACGCTGGGCTCGAGTAACCGGCTCGCAGGCGATCGCGAATCGCGGGTAGCGCTTCTTGGGTCCACGGCTCACCGGGTGGCTGGGCATAGGCCAGATAGTCAGGATCAACTAAAGCATGAGTCTTCATAAGGGAGCATATTGGTCAGGGATTGCAGGAAGACAGAATGACAAGGTAAGGATCAGTGATCCGCACCTTGTCGCTTCAACTACAGCCAACCCTTGATCTGCGCTGCGACCGCTTGGGTGGAAATCCCGTAGCGATCATGCAGAGTGGGCAGCGCGCCAGCATCGAGAAACGCATCCGGCAGCGCGATCTGCCTGAACGTCGGCGTCACACCGTTGCGTAGGAGCAGGCTGGCGACCGCCTCCCCCAGACCGCCCATGATGGAATGGTTTTCCACTGTTACCACAAGCCGCCCCGGCTTTCGGGCCTCCGCCAGGATAGTCTGTTCATCGAGTGGCTTGATCGTTGGTACATGAAGGATGGACGCGTCGATACCGTCTGCACGGAGCTGATCAGCCGCCTCTACTGCACGCATGGTCATGAGTCCTGTCGAGATGATCAACACATCCTTGCCTGGACAGAGCGTCTTGGCCTTGCCGATTTCAAACTTATAGTCGAATCGATCCAGCACGATCGGTACATTGCCACGCAGCAAACGCATATATACCGGGCCATTATGGGCTGCGATAGCGGGTACAGCCTGCTCAATCTCCAATGCGTCACACGGGTCGATAACCATCAGGTTGGGCATGGCGCGGAAGATCGCCAGGTCATCGGTGGCCTGATGGCTCGGGCCATAACCTGTAGTGAGCCCTGGCAAGGCACATACGATCTTGACGTTGAGATTTTCCTCGGCGATGGCCATGCAGATGAAATCATACGCGCGGCGGGAGGCGAATACGGCATAGGTGGTCGCGAATGGCGTGAAACCCTCACGGGCCATTCCTGCAGCGGCGCTCATCAGAAGCTGCTCAGCCATGCCCATCTGATAGAAACGATCTGGATGCGCCTTGGCAAAGATATGCAGATCCGTGTACTTCGCAAGGTCAGCCGAGAGTCCGACGATGTCCTTGCGTTGCTCGGCCAACGCCGCCAATGCATGACCAAAGGGGGCTGGGCGTGTGGGTTGGCCCTCGCTGGCAATGGATGCGATCATGGCCGATGTAGTCAGGCGCTTCTTGGCCGGTTCGGCCGTTACAGTTGCAGAGGTTGGCGTATTCATCAGACTCTCCCGACTTCAAGGGCTTCCAGGGCTTTTTCCCATTCATCCTCGTCCACCCGAATGAAATGGGTCTTGTCACGTGTTTCCAGGAACGGCACGCCCTTACCCATGCGTGTGTCGCAAATGATGACGCGAGGCTGGGGGCCGGAGTGTTGCCTGGCATTATCGAACGCTGTTACCAACGCACCGAGATCGTTACCGTCCACCCGCTGCGTGTACCAGCCGAAGGCCTGCCAGCGATCGACAATCGGCTCGAACGCTAGGATCTCACTGGAACGCCCGTCGGCTTGTTGGTTGTTTACATCGATCACGGCAATCAGGTTATCGAGCTTCCAGTGGGACGCCGACATTGCTGCCTCCCAGGTAGAGCCCTCATTTAGTTCGCCATCAGAAAGCAGGTTGTAAACAAACGCCTCGGAGTGCTTGCGCTTGAGGCCCAGGCACGCCCCTACGGCAATCCCTAAGCCATGTCCCAGAGAGCCGCCTGTGATTTCCATACCGGGGGTGTAGGCAGCCATGCCGGACATCGGCAGACGGCTGTCATCGGTACCATAGGTTTCCAGTTCATCAAGGGGAACGATGCCCGCCTCGATCAGTGCGGCGTAAAGCGCAATGGCGTAATGACCGATAGACAGGTAGAAACGGTCACGCCCTTCCCACTCGGGGTTTTCCGGCTGATAACGCATTGCATGGAAGTAAGACGCGGCGAGCAGATCGGCTGCCCCCAATGCCTGACCGATATAGCCCTGACCCTGCACCTGCCCCATGCGTAAGGCATGGCGGCGAATGTTGTAGGCGCGCTCCGCGAGATCGGGCGCGCCTGTCGGAGCAGATTGTGTTTGCATGGTATGACTCCTTGCTTGAACTCAACGATTGACCAAGGCAGCAGGGATACGGAAGACCAACAGGGCCCCGAATGCCAGCACACCGGTAATGAGATACATGCCAATCGCACTGGAGCCTGTGGACGTGGTGATCCAGCCGATCAGATAAGGTGAGCAGAAGCCCGCCAGGTTGGCGAAGCTATTGACGGCGGCAATGCCGGCAGCAGCCGAAACACCACCCAGCAGATTGGTAGGCAGCATCCAGAACAGTGAGGAGGCAGAGAGAATACCGGCAGCAGCGAGGCAAAGGCTCAGGATGGAGGCGCTGATATGACCACCCAGCATCGCGGCGAGTGTCAGACCTGTCGCACCGGCCACCATGGGAACAGCCAGATGCCAACGACGCTCACGATGTCGATCCCCGCTTCGGCCGGCCAGCAGCATCGCCACAATGGCGCAGCAGTACGGCAAACTTGTCAGCAGGCCGATATGCAAGGGGTCAGCGATACCGGCGTTGCGTACCAGGGTAGGTAGCCAGAACGTGATTGCATACTGGCCCATCACCACACAAAAGTAGATGGATGCCAACAGCCAGAGCCGACGATCACGGATAAACGCACCTGCCGAGGCATGGGTGACCTTATGCTGCTCATCTTCAGCCAGTTCGCTGCTGATCAGTTTCTTTTCATCGTCATCCAGCCAATGGGCATCCTTGACGCCATCCTTCAGGTAACTCAGTACCATCAAACCGACCACAACGGTAGGAACGGCTTCGATCAGAAACATCCACTGCCAACCGGCCCAACCGTGCACGCCGGCGAAACGCTCCATGATCCAGCCGGACAGCGGGCCGCCTACCATGCCGGACAATGGGATGGCGATAAACCACAGTACCGTCATCTTGGCGCGGCGGTAGGACGGGAACCAATACGTGAGGTAAAGCAGCAGGCCCGGAGCTAGCCCTGCCTCGGCAATGCCCAGCAAGAAGCGAAGCACATAGAACTGCCATGCCGTTTCGACAAAGGCAAACAGGGCTGAGATGATGCCCCAGGTAATCATGATCCGGGCGATCCAGCGCCGGGCACCCACCCTGTGCAAAATGATGTTGCTTGGGACTTCGCACAGGAAGTAACCGATGAAAAACATCCCAGCGCCCAGCCCATAGACCGCCTCGCTCAAGGCCAGGTCATTCATCATCTGGAGCTTGGCAAACCCGACGTTCACCCGATCCAGGTAGGCGCAGAGATAGCAGAGCATTAGAAAAGGCATCAACCGCCAGGCTGTCTTGCGATAGGCGTTTGAACGCGCGGTCGCAACCGCGTCGAGGGTAAGTGTCGTCATGGTGTCTGATCTCTTGTTCTTATAGTGGCCGGACGAGTTTTCAGAGACTCGCCGGAACGTCAGAGGCAGCACGAGGGACGAGCCACCCGCAGGCTCGTCCTTGAAACGTCAGTGAATTAGCATCCCGCCATTCACATCCAGTGTGGTGCCGGTCAGGTAACCGGAGAGATCGCTGGCCAGGAACAACGCAGCATTGGCGACATCCTTGGCTTCGCCCAGACGACCCAGCGGAATGCCTTCGATGATGGCGTGACGGCGCTCGTCATGCATCAGACCACCCGTAATGTCGGTTTGGATAAGCCCGGGCGTAATGGAGTTGACGCGTACGTTGTCTGGTCCTAGTTCACGCGCCATCGCCTTGGCCAGACCCAGCACCCCTGCCTTGGCAGCGCTGTAATGCGGACCGCCAAAAATACCGCCGCCGCGCTGGGCCGAGACGGATGACAGGCACACGATACTGCCGGACTTTTGCTGGCGCATGGCAGGAATAACCGCCTGGGACATTAGGAGCGTACCGCGCAGGCTAACGTCCAGCACCTTGTCGTAGTCCTGACGCTGGATATCCAATGTCTTGAGAGGCTGAGTAATACCGGCATTGTTTATCAGAATATCGATACGACCATACTGCTCCAGCACTTTGGCTACCGCATGCTTGACCTGAGCTTCATTCGCTACGTTAGCGGCAAGCCCCAAGTGTTCGGTACCCAGGGACGCCGCCGCAGCAGCCGAGGCGGCCTCATCCAGATCGAGAATAACGACGCGGGCACCGTGCTCAGCAAAGGTTCTAGCAGTAGCTCTGCCGATACCGCGTTCTGAAGCTGCACCGGTGATAATGGCGATCTTGCCTTCGAGTAGCATAGGACTGCTCCTGAATTATTTTTATGGATTCGGCTCAAGGCGGGCCGTTATGTGCAGATTCCTTGGTTCGCAGTGCGCTGGCAATCCTGAAAAAGTCACTCTATGCTGAAAAAAATTCAGCATATAGCGTTGGCACGCTTCAGTATTCACAGGAGGGAACAGACATAATGCCCAGCGAAGGAAATCGCCTATTATCGCTTCCGCCCTTTAAGGCCATCCAAGCCTTTGAAATGGCAGCGCGCCTGGGTAACGTTGCTAGGGCGGCCGAACAACTGGATCTAACGCCTTCCGCGGTCAGTCATCAGATCGCCAATCTGGAAACGTTAATTGGCCGTCCGTTGTTTCGGCGGACAGCCAAAGGCGTGACGCTAACGCCCTGTGGCGAGCAATACCTGAGGGACGTATCTGGAGTCCTCGATACGCTTGCAACAGCCACCCAACGGGCCAGCAGTGATCTCAGTCAGGATTGCCTGCGCCTGCACTCCTCACCTAGCTTCGGCCTGCTTTGGTTACTGCCTCGCCTCGAAGCCTTTCAAGCCAGCCATCCTGACATACAGATCAACCTGTCATGCTCCTACGAGGCGCTACATTTCAGCCGGGACAAGGTCGATCTGGATATCCGCCACGGCGTACCCAACTGGAATACGCTCGAAGTACGAACGATTCGCCATGAGCATGTAGCCGTCATGGCTTCTCCAGCACTGCTGCAGAAACAGCCGATAGCGGCTCCTCACGATTTGCTGACATGCAATCTGATTCTGTCTGAGGCAACCCTGGTCCAATGGCCTCAATGGTTTGCCCAACAAGGTCTTTCACTTCCCGAGGCTCCGTTTTCACTAAGCTTTGACCGTTCCTACATGACACTCGAAGCGGCCAGCCATGGATTGGGTTTCGCACTGGAAAGCACCCTGCTGGCACGTGAATATCTGGAACAGGGCAAGCTCGTCTCGGTATTTGGTGCTGAATTCTGTAGCCCGGTCAGCGCACACCATCTGGTATTTCCCCGCAGCCACTCGGACTTTCCTCGTGTTAGGCGCTTTCTCGCTTGGCTGCAACAGGAGCTTGGTCATGACTTCAGCTACTAGATAAGCGGGGTTATGAAATCCGCCTACACCACTGGAGAACAGGCCGCCGGCAGCCACTATAGGCGGCCCGATGCAGGCATGTGCAACAACTGCTATTCGGCAGTGACACCTGCGAATTTAAGACAGTAGGTGTGATCGATCTGCATACCGATAGGTTGCTGCCCGTTTATGAGCAGACGCCCAAAAACTTCATGATCACCCAGGGAACTCATCTGGGAAACCGTAATTGTTCGAATCCTGAACCACTGACTGCCGTACGCCAGACGGACACCGGCGTAGCACGCCTGACTTCTTGAGAGATTAAGGATGTCTGATGCAGGCATGCTTTCGTTGATGATGATGGAGGCTGCCGCGAAGGGCGGATAGTAAGAGCCCTCGCTGTTTTGAATGGGCTCCAACTCACCGTTCAGATAACGAACAAGGTCACCCATAAGCACAGGTGTCTTCGCAAAGAGTGCCTGCAACAGATCCTTTTCGCTCATCCAATAATAAAAAGCGACCTTTTCTCTGGAGATGATCGCGCCTTCATCAACGGCCACCGTAACCTTGTGCAGCGATATACCGATCTCCTTCTCTCCCGCCGCGATGGCATGAAAGAGTGGGTGCTTTCCCTTATAGGTTGGCAGGTAGCTCGTGTGAATATTGAAGAAGGTGAACCTGCTTAACAGATTGGGCTTGATGATCCGACTGAAATAACAAATGACGCAGAAGTCAATGTCATTAACACCTGCCAGGGCCGTTTCGATGTCCTTATGGGAAGAAGCTACGCTGAGTGGAATATTTCTTAGAACGGTACAGGTTAGAAGGTCGTCATTCAAAAGCTGACTTTCGCAAATGACACCCACAACCTCAAAATCTTGACTGCAACAAAAATAATCTAGAACAGCGGCATTACTGCCCAAAAAAACCATCTTATACGTCATAAGTACTTGCCTGATCGCCATGCCCATATGCTGGCATTTTTAAAACAAGTGACTGTACCGATATACAACAAGCGCTGTAAAGGCATTAATACCTGGATAATAAAAGGATTAATTATTTATATATTAAAACGGACGTTTAACTTTTTTCACCCGGAATATTTTCAAGCCATTTCTCATAATTAAGGAAGTTCTGAAAAAGA
>NZ_DEYV01000028.1:0-65368 GCF_002364655.1 Pseudomonas sp. UBA3149 | reverse complement strand
TTTTGTTAGCGGCTCTAAATATCTCAGCTGGGTTTCAGAGATATTTATCAGGAATTCGATCTCCTGAGTTGACAGGCCATAACGTAATCGTGCAACACCAGCTCCGTATTTGTGTGTACAGAGTTTAGCCTGCATAAAGTATCGATACGCGAATTCCTGAATTTGCGTTAGCTCACCATTGCCTTTAGTTGTCATTGACTTGAGACAAGATCGGGCTTCGTTTTGATTGATAGTTCCGCGGAAATGCAGAACTATGGAATCAGAAAGATTCATGATCGTTTGAAACGAAAGCTCGCTTAAACGAGAAATCTCACGACTATGGAATTTAAAGGCCCTTAAATTCTCTAGGCTGCCAGATGTAGCACTCTGATGTATATAAGACCAGATTTGCTGATTCAAATCCGCAACGTCTTTACAGCTTCCATCTCTGATGCTCAATTCGTTGGTATTGAAAGCGCTCATTCTTCGCAAACCCCACCTATAACGTATGAGATGTTCTTGCATATAGCCAGAACCCTTGCTCCGTAGTTTCTGGCTAATGCTTCTTCCTTAATATTGTGATATCGGCCAATACCTAGTTCCAGATCCCCAGGCGCAGACTTTATTCGCTCACTTAATATCGATGCACCCATTCTCAGTCCGTTTTCAGGACTTAATAATGATTTTGGATCTTTAATACGGTCGGAATTCCAGTACAGATTAACCTGCATTATTCCAACATCAACTGACCGCGCACTTCTCAAAAGCTCAGTCAGAATGTTCTCCGCCTCAGCCAACGTTTTGGCGTAATAGGCCTTGGTTGCAGTGCGCAAGGTATAAGGCCATGGGCTTATACCTTTATCAGATGAATAAGCTGACTCAGCAAGTGCAACTGAATAAAGTAGGTTTACCGGCAACCCATGTTCTCTTGCTATTTCACCAAACAGCGAATTATCAAGGTCAGCATGGGCTTTATTTACGGATAGCGCTCCGAGGGCGAAAGCCAGTAATGCAATCTTTTTCATGTTTCCCCGCCTGCTAAGTCTTAGCTTGGTCTGAACTACCTATCCATTTTCCACAAAAATTCCATTATGCAAGTGTCACATTCAGAATGACGCTAAAATCTTTCGCAGCGGAGAATTACCGGCTTCGTGTCCGAATATTGCGCAGATTGGTTTCTTGTAATCAATACCTTTGGACAAACGGCCAAAAGCTGACTTGAGCAAGAAAAAGAAGAACATGAGATATGCCCTTGAGCAACTCGATATAGCGGGGAGTTGAGCCAGGCAATCACAAGAATAGAAGGCAAACAGTCGTTAGAACATTTGCTTGAATCAAAAGCTGGTAGAGACTACGAGCTGGGTGTTGCTATAAATGTGTTTCTAAAGGGCTGCTTCTTTAAAGAGGCCAGCTACCTCGGAAATGAAATGTAGTCTATGTTTTGGGGTAAGGGCAACCGCCTTTGCATTTTTTTTCACAGGATCTTTCAACCACTGGATTTCGGTTCTTAACAGGTACCCACTATGGCCACATCACCTAGCGCTACACTTACCCCAAAGACACCACGAGTGTTTAGGGGCGTCCTGTATGCAAACCTGGTGTATCTGTTGATACTCGCAGGAGCCCTCGCCCTACAAAGCGCAGTAGGTAAACCTGTAATAGCTGCTGGTCTGCTTCTCGCCGTATTCCTGATCTTTTTGCCAGCGAGCATCATGATAGGAGCCGGCGTTAGAGCGGCTTATGCCACCAGGTCAGGCAAGATCCTTTTTCTTACCATCACCGTGCTTATGAGCGTTTTGCTTGCACAGGACATGATTCCTGATGAGGCGCTCCGGATGATAGCGTGGTGCTGGATTGGGGTTGGCCAGCCTGTGATGCTGCTTAGTCTTATCGCGCGGGTAATCTCCCGAAGCAAGGCTCCAAGAAAGGCAAGGGGTAGTTCAGGTTGTAGGGTGAGACCTACTAGCGATCTAAGCTATGAGCGGAACCCGGCAGATGACTACTCAAAAAAAATGCTTATGGATATGAGGTATGCGTATTATCTCCATGAACGGGCGGTTCACGATACGCGCCTTTCCGATCCTGCTACCCCTCCGCCAGTATTGCCCTATTAAATAAAAGCCCGCATATGCGGGCTTTTTCTACTTCTGTTATTCCTTACCAACTATATCCTTGCCGTTGATCACAGCGCCTATACGACTTCCATATTGAAGTTCACTGCGCTCGAGCTCAGGGTTTCGAGCGGCGAACTCAATATGCTCATACGCTTTTTCCATTCCCATACGCTTGCTCTGTTGTTCCTCTGCAGGCATGTCGGCAAAGCTCTTGTATCCTAGTCGGTGAGCGGTTTTTTCAAGGTCCTGATTGATAAGCGCTTGCCGAGAATCATCGATATGTACGGCGTCAGCTACATCAACGGCTAGTCCAGTAAAGAACGAGATTCCATTTGCTGGTATATCTGCAACCTGCTTGGCTACGGTTCGAACTTGGTTTTCTGCCGTGAATTGCGATCCATAAAACTCAGCCATCGCTTCGGTGTGACCGAGACGTAACGCCTCTTCCCGCTTACGTTCAGCCATCTGTTCTCCAGAGCGTGCAAGACCCTCTTGGGATACTCTTTCGCTCTTGCCCTGCATTGCTGCAGACATTTGTCCAAAATATACCGCCGAGGCCTGCTCATTGGTCATGTTTTCAGTCACCTCATCGCCCAGGAAACCTCCCACTACAGCTCCCATGACAGATCTGAGCGCACCAGAGACAGGCCCATCGCTTACTTCGAATCTTGAAAGATCCTCACCTCGCTCGCTGGCCGCTTTGAATTCGGCCAGTTTCTCGTCATCCCAGCCAGAAATCTTCCTCGTAAACTCGGCTGCTTTCTCGTATCCCCAGCTTTGGGCTCCAGCGACCGAAGCGCCTACACTCGTTGAAAGCAACGCGCCTTCAGCGGTCTGACCCAGCCCAGCATTGCTATACGCACTAGATCCCTTGGGCGCATTTATGACGGAATCAAAGACGCTGTTGATCTGATCGGTCTGGACTTTCGTGCCCCAGGCAGAAGCTTGCACTTCTGTTTTTTGACTTGCGCGCTCAAAAGCTTCACCTACTGGGCCATTACTCGACATGTTCTGCATAACAGGGGGAACATGTGCGGATGTCGAAGATCCACGCTGAACGTCATCTCTATTGACCGCACGAGGTGCTTGGATGTTTTCCGCATCGTCCCTGACGCCTTGAGCGATATTCGCAGACTTGTCTTCTAGATCGGAATTACGGCTGTATGACGCTTCTGGAGAACTCTGCATATTTCTTCCCAGCGCCTTACCAATCACATCTCCTACTACACCAACAGAGTCGTAGTACTTGCCTTCATCCTTGAAGTTGTTTCTCTCCCCCATTACTGCAATGGCTGCGGCTACGAAAGCCTTTTTCTCATCCATACGATACGGGTTGTCCATATCGGTATAGCTGTTCTTGAGCTCATTGATGTGGCGCTTAACGTCTCTGTCCGCGTAGTCACGAACAAAACTATGCAGGGATCCGAAGGCATCCTTGTTGTTCGCAACCGTATTGGAAATATCGTTAAGCGTGAGGCCTGTTGTTGAGGCAAAACTCTGTGAAAGAGAGGACGTCTTCGCGTAATCCCGACTGGCATCTATTGACTCCGACGCTAAGCTTTGTAGCTGACTGGCCCGCTCCTCGCCCAGGATATTGGAAAGCGTTTTGGTGTTCATGCTCTTGATATCATGAGCAAGGGAGTCGCTTAGGGTTGCGCCTTGTGTTTGCGTATAACCTGCATTTTGCAGGTACTTCATACCTTCAGCCTCGTTATACTTGACCGAGTTAGACTCAGAGCTAGTCTGACTCCCCTGAATAGTAACTCCGCCTCCAACTCCTCCGCTTCCATCAGCCTTTGTATCATTCTCCTGAGACTTACCAGCTTGTTTGCCGCCCTTTGGCAAACTTAGATCGAGCCTAGCCTGCCCTCCCATAGTCGCAACCATAGCGCCAGCCACAGCATTCACATGCTCTGCACCTAACCCATGATCACGGACATAGCTAGTGGCAGCGCTCATCACAGCCTGTGATGACTGATCTTCGCGATTACTGATTTGCCGGCCGAACTGCTCGGCTAACGCGTAGGTTTGCTGTTGCGATACGTTGTCCGTTAGCGAGTTTGAAAGTGTCCGAGAGAACTGCTCACGCTTGCCCTCTGCAAAGCGTTCAGACGATGAAGCGGCACTTCCGAGTATTGAATTGAAGCTGAAGTTCGGAAGCAGGCTGTCGGCGCCGGTTCCTGCCGTCCCACCTACGTTCGTGTTGCTGTTCATGGCCAGGTTATTCAGGGCCGGGCCATTACTGATTGCATCGGGCGTCGCAATCTTCTCATTGATATGGTCTGCACCATTCATGCGCTGCGCCAGTGATGCCCAGGCATAGGTCGACCCTGTAACCAGCATCAATGTCAGCACAGGTGTGGCTGCGGCCAGCATCCCTCCGGTGGCCAGCCAGTTGGCCAGGATCTCATCTGACCGGTAGAGCCCATAAAAGGAATCAAGGGCAACTGCAACACCACTTGTAGCCCCTGCATCGGCGGCCAGCTCCGCACTTGCTGCCATATAGAGATACAGATTGATTATCGCCAACACCGGCATCCACAGCTGTATCCAGATCAGCATCTGAATATATTTGCCTACCAGCTTGATGCCAAACGCACCCATGACGATCAAAAAGCCCATCAATGGGGTAACGGCGTAAACAAACCCTTCTATCAGCGCCAGCATGGGTCTGACTGTACTCAGGAACATCGTCTGCTCTGAGGCCCACTGGGTGTTTCGCTGCTGTATGGCCTGGCTGACCATGGCCGCACTGGAGAAGTCTCGCATATCCGTATAGCGACCTTGCGCGGCTTCGGCATACACCGTATCCAGCACAGAGGCCATCACATACTTCTGGGCCTCTACGGCCGCCGCACCAGCCGTAGAAAGTGCACTGACGCCCGTATTCAGACGGGTATAGAGATCATCATCCTCAAAGAGCTTTATGCCCGCGGACTCGGCAATGGCATTCTTGACAGTAGGCGTCGAAAAGGCCTCGTTGGTCCGCGCCACCAGCAGCGTATAGGCATCCGAACAGGTCATATTGGTCCCATATGGATTGCTGGTGTCCATATAGAGCAGAGTACGGTGAATGGATGAACGAAACTGGAGGGCTTCGATCATCGAGTGATTCATCATCGTATCGAGTGATACCCGATGCAGGTCGATGTTCTTGAGGCTGCATTCCTTTATGTAGTTGTACCAGGAGCGACGGAAATCGATCGATCCCCCCGCTGTACCGTTTTGCAGGTTGCTCATCGATCCATCGCCCAGGGCCACATTGATGGCCTGAAACACCTTGGGCTCGCCCGCGCGCCGGCGAACATCATTGAGGATCTTCAGCGCATCGGCGAACTGGGTTTCAGTGATGCCGGGTACCACCGGTGCATAGCCCTGCTCAAACAGCCGTGTCAGCCCGTAGCCTACGCTCGATAGCATCGACCCCACCGCCGCAACACCGACAGGTACGTTATCCACGGGCCTGACGGCGCCGGTATAGGCATCCTCAATAACGACGGTCGCGCGGGGTACAAACATGCACATGTAAAGGATGAGACACACAACAATCTGCGAGATATCGACGCCACCCTTGCCACCTCCGGTCAGGAGCTGCCACGCCGTCAGTAACACGCCCAGTAACATGCCAATGGCTACTGCATCCCGAAAGCTGTCCTCACCGGTAATCATGGCAACGGCATTAAGCACCTGCTCAAGAAAGGCACTTTCCCCAATCGAATAGATATCGAATTCCATTACTTCATCCCCCCGCCAGTCTTGGTGAGCTGCGCTTCAAGCATGTAGCGATTCTTTTCCACGACTTCCTGATTGGCTGTTGCCTTGGCCACTATGTCGCTCAGGTTGCCGTACTGGCCGCGCAGGGACTGTGCCTCTGAGTCAAGTGTCCTGAGCGATTCGCTCAGCCGCTGGTGCGCAAGGTTGGCGTAGGAATTCTGGCTCGTCGCCAGGGCTGCCTGAGAGGCCGTGATCATCTGCCGGGCCGTTCTTTCCAGCATGCCAAGTGCCATGGCCCCGGATACATCACTCACAAAGCTACGCGCAGCTTCAGGGCTGCTGACCGCCATGCGGTTGATTAGGCCGCCAGTAATGCCAATGCTGGCCGACACTGCCTGCTCCTGCGTCGTAGCCGTTACCCCTTCACCGCCCAGGCCATATTTCTGGATCAAGCCGATAGAGGTTGAGTCATTACCCAGGAAAGCCTCATTGATCTTGGTTCTCAGTCCGGTCAGCGTTACCGTCTTGGTAGGGCTATTGACATCCATGGGGCAATTATCGACGTCCGAGCCGCAGTCATAGACCTTGACGGTCCCTCCCTCGATAAGGTCTTGCAGGGTGACCAGATTACCAGGCAGGGTCTTGGCAATATTGGAGTCGTCATCGCTTCCCTCCCCTACGATTACGGTGCCGGTCATGGACATGAAAGCTTCAAGCAGCGCCTGATCAAGCGATCCGCCACTCCCGCCACTGCCACTGGAAGCGGTGGAAAACCAGAGGTCGACCCGATTGTTCTTGAGTTCCTTCCAGACAATATTGCCCATCTTTTTACGGTACTCGTCCGGATTGGCTTGCTTGAGCGAGGCGCGTGCACTGGTGCCATCAGATTCACTAAGCGAAGCAAAGAAATCCGTCATTGTTCCGGTAATGGTGGCGCTGGTACGGACATCGTTATCCATCTTGTAGCCCATGGCCCCAACCGAGTCGTTGACCACGCCTTGTGCCAGCTGGCAGGAGTTGCCCATCATCTGGTTCAGGCTTTGTATGCGGGCCTGCAACTCTGACAGGAGTTCTGCACCGTCAGGGAACACATTTGAGAGCGCAAGCTGGAAGGCGTAGCCGGTGGCATTGGCCGCAACGCTGCGCAAGAGCTGCACGAACTGATCAGCATTGATAAAGGAGAATGACCCACCAAACAGATCAACCCCACCACACCCTGCCTTCCAGCTCGGAATCTCAAGGTTGGCAAAGTTGACGTTCATCGTGGGGTTCTTGGAGATAAACCGCCCTCCTGCAATCGCACCTCGGTTTTGCGTTTCAAACACGCCAGGATCCGTGGCATTGCTCATCGAGTTGAAGAGGTTGTCCATCTGGTCCTGCAGCCCGCCAGCTTGAGCTGCGCATGGCAGGAGAGAGGCAAGCGAGATCGACAGGGCCAGCGCTGCTGGTGAGAACCATTTATTCATGGGAGTTCTCCTTCGCCCGCATGGGCGCTACCGAGGGATTGATCAATGTGCTGAAGCAATTCAGCCGGTGGGATAAAGCCGTTCTCATCACCCTCGACGAGGCCCGCCGGAAGCAGCTCACTGAGGTTGTCATCAAGGTTGCGCAAGGGCCGAGTGCGGTTAAGAGCGCGCTGGTCGATCCATCCCTTACTCGCCGCTGCCAGCGTGATACGTTGCTCGATCTCGCCAAGTGCGAGCGCTCCTTGAGCAATGGGGGCAAACTGGCCGTTTGGGTGGGCCAGATAGATGGCAGGCAGACGCTGCACCCCTAGCAACTTGGCATGCCCCTTGTCTGGCTTGAAGGTTGGGAAGGGACTGCCAGGCAGATCCTTGCCATCCACAGAGATAGGCGTAACCGTGAATCGGCTTTCCAGCATGCGCACCACAGGGACCTGCGCCTGGCACAGGTCGCAGTCAGAGGCATAGAAGTAGAAGACGCCCACACTTTTTGCCAGCTCGCCGAGGACCTGCGCCTTGGCTTCTCCAGCCTGCTTGTCCAGTGCCTGAGCCGCGTAGGTCGCATTGGGCCTGCGAGCGGTCTCATCCAGAAAGGGATCGCCTTGCACCGCCAACTGAGTGACGTCCGCGAACTGCGAACTCCGGTCCATGGCGTAGCGCTGGAGCATCATGAAGGCTCGTACATTCTCAACCGTCGGGTTATCCCAGGCGGCGTCCTTGTACTTGGGCAGATTCTTTCTGAACCACTCAGCACTAAAGGCTTGTGGCGGTGCCGGGGTAGCCTGTGCTGGCGCCTCGGTTATGGTCTGTACCGTTTGAGATTGAGGTTCAGGGGGCGGAGGCGCTGGTGCTTCTTCTGGTGGCTCAGGAGGGTCTTCGTAAAAGAACCAGCCACGCTGCTTTTGTGACCAAAAAGAATGAGGATCGGTGGTGTCGGCCGGAGCGTTGGAAGCAACCACACTGGCCAGCAAAAGAACAGGAACAAAGGCGTGTCGTTTCATGGCGTGCGCATCGTAGTGGCGGTATGTCGATACTACGATGCAAGAGCACTACCCTATCGGCGTACTGCCTACCCGCGCGGGTAGGGAGTAGCAAGATTGGGTATAAATAATTGGGTTGACGGCCCCAAGACGCACGTTTCGAGATGTGCGCTATTATCCCAATGCTCAGATGCGCCTGAGCTTCTCGCCGTTAAGAAACAGGCAAAGGGCTTCGTCGTGCTTGCCCCATATGGCTATGGGTATCACGTCTGACCGCTGGGCCAGTTCACGCGCATAACTGTAAGCCTCTATCCAACCTGCAAAGGTAGGGTCAGAAGGTTTGGCATCGAGATAGTGTCCTACTTTCAGCACGACTTACCTTCCTGCTGCCAGGGGCGATCAAAACTGAGCATGCGGGACAAGACTATCACTACAGACAACACGATACCGGCGATAGCATAGGCGACCCAGCTTCCTCCACGCTCAGCCCCAGCATGCAGCCCATACATTAAATAGGAAAACGTACAGCTAAAGAACACGGATGCCATTAACGCAGCTACCCAGACGAGACGCCGGGTGGAGGCCAGCTTTGCTAACACTACGCCTACCAGCACAGCATCGGTGATCAAGCTTAAGCAAAATGCAGCAAGGTACAGGTCTGCAACGGTGATCTCAGGCATACCCACCTCAACAGGCGCTCACTGGTCTTTAATGTCTTTTCTTGCCCAGAATGGAAGGGACAAGCACAAGACCATGAAGATAAAGCCCAACAGCCAGACGTAGACGATCCAGGTTTCCTGTCCGGCAGAGAGCGCCTTTGCATGCGAGTGCAGCTCATAGAAATGGCGAGAGGCCCAGAAGCTTCCCATGCCGAGCGCCAGCAAGATAGTAGGCAAAAGGAGGCGTAGGGTTTCTACCAGCTTCCAGACAGCTGCAAAGGTCGCAACTATTCCAACAATGGCAGCGGTGAGTACGGCCAGCATGGATATATCAGCGAGCAGGGCTTGAAACATTATGTTCACCTAGGCGCTCAGTGATTTTGAACGGTATAGATCCGTCAGGCGAAAACCGGTCTTGACCAGTTTGACCAGATTCAAAAGTGTAGGCGTGATCACCAGCAGCTTCTTGGCCCGCGTCAGCGCCACGTATTGCAGGTTCACCTCCCCTAGCATCTCCTGCATGGGAATCTCGTCATCTGTGAGATCAGGAAAGTCGTCGCAGAGATAGACCTGATCCCATTCCAACCCCTTGCTCTTGTGAGCTGTGGTTATGACCATCTGCGCCTGCTGGCCACCCTTCACGAGCTGGCTCTTGAGGATGGCAAGGTTGTCAGGAAGATTGGGGTAACTGTCCACGACCTTCACCGCTCGCAGCATCTCGATGTCACGGGCTTCCTGCGCCACTATCTGGTAAGCGGTGTAATCCGGATAGTCTTCAAGCAGGCGCTTGTTCTGGATGTTTTGCGGTTCGTCCTTTGAAAGCCAGTACACATCCAGGATGCCCTTGAAATCGTAGGCATCGTACCCGCCAACTAACTCAATGCTCATGCCACGGGATGAGAAAAACAGGGCGGCTTCAATCACGCCCATCACCGTGCGGGCAATAAAGGCAAATGGCGGCTTTGAATCGCTTAGCTTGAACTCGGACGAGACCACAATGCGATCCTCCCCTCCCAGCCCCACAAGCGGTACATCCTCACCTTTATAACGTAAGAGTACGTTTGCCATAGCCGCGACATTGGGACCAAAGCGAAAGCTGTTAGTTAGCCGCAGCTGCTCGGCGTCGTGCAACTGGGGATGGCTCAGGGCATCAATAGCGCCCCTGAACTGGTAGATCTGCTGATGCTCATCGCCTACGGTAATGACACGCGCCTTGGTCTGGCTGAACACGATGTCGGTAGTCAGCTCGTTGCTGTCCTGCCCTTCGTCAAAGAGGATCACGCTGTACTGGGCAGACAGATCCGGACGGGAGAGCTGGTACTGCTTCAGATACACATCGTGCACCGCAATTTGCTTGCTGTACGGGTCCTGCATCTCACTCCATAGTGCTTCGGCCACCTTGATCGCAGCATTGGCCAGCCGTGGATCGTCCTTCTTTTTTGACTTCTTCGACTTCATCTCCTGAGCGCGGCAGTAGTGCGCCTGCGTAATGAACTGATCAGCACTGTTCATGTAGCAGGAAACTGTAGCAATGGCGGCGGCAGCGACCTGATAGTTGCACTCGTAGTCGCGGGCCACCTCTACGGGGCGTAGATTGCCCTTGAGCTTGTGCTGGAGTGTTTTCCCGTAGCCGGTAAAGGCCATCTGGTGCGTGGTCTTGCATGTGACGTTACGGGGAAACTTCTTGGTAGCTTCATCACGAATGGCGCGGTTGTAGGCCAGATAAAGCATCTGCTCACTGGGAGTGGCCCTGGCAAAGGCTACCAGCGTCGACGTCTTGCCAGTACCAGCATAGGCACGGACCACCAGCTTTTTTGCCTTGGAGACAATGATGGGTTCCTGCTCGAAGGTGGGCGTGAAGGCCATAAGGTGTCCTTGATTAGTCGATGCCAGATACAACCAGCGTCTCACAGGTCTTCCGGGATGCAAGTCCGGCCCTCCCCTACTCCAGTCAATATCAGGAGTTTTTCTGGCGAGGCAGACGAAAGCGCGATGGAGGCGGCGCATCGCTGTAGAAGATACCTGTCTTTAAGTGCATGGCGACCAGTCGAGGCTCTAAGCTCACGATAATGCGTGGTCCGGATTCAGGGATATCCCCTTCCCTGATCTCCCTGTCTGCAAGCATGGAATGATCAAGTCGGTACTCCTTCCGTGAGTCCAGATCGAGCAATATCCACTTCTTGTTTCCAGACACACCCTCAAAACTCAGCACCTCAAAACTGGAGCGAATTCCGGAAGGAAGAGGAGGAAGCGATTGGTAGTTCATGTCGGCGGCACCCTGTTGTTGGGTTCACTACCAGCTTAACCAACTTTTTTAATACCAATCGGCGTAGTGCCTACCCGCGCGGGTAGGGAGTAGCAGGATAGCTCAACTATTTTTCCAAGTAGCATAGAAAGAACATGCTAAATCGCAGGGACTGACTGATGAGTTACGACATCAACACGAAAAGATTTCTTGATCGGGTAATGGGCACCGCCAGCGCAAGTGCAAAGCGGGCAGCCCTAACGATAGAGACGCGCGCAGTTACTGCAAAAGACGCGATTCTCGACAGGGCAGACAGTTTTAAAGGCAGCGCAAGCAAGGTGTATGCGGGAGCGATAGGCACTATCGATCTGATCACTACTCTAGGATTCACACTCTCTGCCATCGCTGCGCCCGTCCCTACCGCTATCGGGATAGCGCTGATCTATCTGTTCGAATCCCAGTACAAACTGCGGTTGGAGGAGACTGATTTCGCTGTTGCATCACGTCAGCGCCAGCGCAAGCAGGCGCGGGTTGTCGCGCTTCTCAAAAAGCACGGAGCCATACCAGAGTCTGCCATTCTTGAGACAGCATGGGTGCGCGTCTCGATCAATAGCCGCACAGGAGAGATCAGGGGAGCAATCCTTCAGGGCCAGTCCAAGGGAACCCCACTCGAACAACTCAGCCTGCAAGAGATTGAAGTTCTGACCGAGCATGCTTCTGATGTTGATACCAGGAGCCTTCTTGAAGCCTACCTTTCCTTTCGTGATGCTCACAGTAGCACTAGCCAGGAGTCACAGCATGTCGATTAAGGACACTATTGCAAAAATGGACGAAAAGCTTGTTGCAGAGTTGATGGAAGCCGCGCAACTGGCACTCAACGATGATGAGACCTGCAAGCGGGTTGCCGAGGGTATGCAGGTACCGTTCTGGCGCATACAGGCATTGGCCTATGTAGCAATCGAGGTATCGGGAAGCTCAGGCAATGAGCTAGAGATCATGACGCAGCGCCAGCTAGAAAGATTTACTTCAATATGAATTTAGTCTCCAGCAAACATGACGCCATACCCTTCTGCCCTCGCCTGCCTGAGTACCGACAGTAGCTCAAACCAAATACCAGAGCGTTGAGTTAAAGGTGGCATGCGCTGTTCAAGTATCTGAATGAAACTATCCATATCTGAAAGCACGCAATCCGTATAGGCATCGATTAGCTGGCCTGTACGGGCACGAAGTTGCTCAAAAGCTGGGGTAAGTATCTGCATCGCTGCATCGTCAATGGCAAGGAGATGTCGCCCAGCCATAAGCTTTTTGCTTTGCTTGCTGCTTTTGGTTTTTCGAGGCACCAGTTTGTGGACGTCTAGAGCCAACTGCTTATTTGGCCTCGAGCACTCGTTCAGGGTCAATCAATTGTAAACGCTGACAAGCATCCCTCTCTTTTGAGTTTCAAGGCTATGTTCATGGCTTTAGCTAGGTTGGATTAGGCAGAACTTCACTTCTCTATCGATAGATCATTTCCGCTCAGGTGCCCCTATAGACTTGATTTGAAGGCATGCCTTGTTTCAGCCTGATAGCTATCAGCCTAATGTGGCAGCTATCGGCCGATTCTGTTGAAAAATCGGTCATCCGAAACGGCCTGATCATTGAACGGTGAAAACGCCTTTTTTACACGCTGCTACGTGAAATCTGCGTCTGGAAGCCTCTGCCGAAAGTGCAGATTTCAATCTCGGACGCGCACTTTTCTGCTGCTCAAACCATGACTAACTTTTTCAACAGAATCGGCCAGAAGCAGCCATTGAGGAAGAGCTATTGGGTCACCCATTCCTGGCACTACTAGATAGCTTCTGCTCAAAACCAATCAGTTCATGAATTTGGCTGTTGCGCGGGTCATAGACCCATTCATGGTCAAAAAGGCTAGCTAAACGTTGAGTCATAAAGCAATCGCCTACAACCAGGGAATAAAAGCGGTTGCCATGGGTGCGCTGCTGCTCAACTTGCTGGCGCAGCTGCCCCGGCAAGTTGGCCATGATGAAATCTGAAATCATCAGTACGTCAGCACGCTCATAGGTCTCGCGCTGCATCACTCCCAACGCATGATCCAATGCCGGGATAGCATCCGTACCGCCGTGAAAGGACATTCCCAGAAACTTGATCAATGCCTCCATGCCGAAGTCTTCGCCAAGATCCAGCGTCTCGATGCCAGTGGAAAAGTTAATCAAATAGCACGCTCGCTTCTGCTGCCTGGCCTTGCCTGCAATAAAAAGCGCCACGGCTTTGGCAACCGTCTCAGGCATACCACTCATAGAACCGCTGGTGTCGACACAGATCACCATCGCCCCCTGCTTAGCCGCCTCTTCAACGCTACGCAGCTCTTCCTTCTGGTGATGTTGTTGGACGCGCTGAATGCCCTGCATGTCAAAACACATCAGGCGTGACTCGACGTACTTGAGGTCGAAAAGAACGGACGTTTCAGGGTCAGCCAATAGTGCCAACTCACTGGGCAGCACATGCTCAATATCACGTCCCAAACGAACGCCAATGATCTCTTCCCGCGAATTGATATCCGGTAACTCGATGTCTTGCGTATAGCGCACCTGGGCTCGCTCGATACGCTCGGATAACTCCAGCTGACGTAGCTTGCCTAGCAAATCACATAGCGACCAAACACCTGGATCATTGGCCAAGTATGAGGCCCAACGCTTAAAGCGTTCGATCTCTTGTGCAGACAAATTACCTTTGGATAGGTCAAGGAACATACCAGGGTCCAACCCCAGCATTTCCAACTGCTGGTGAAGCTGTTGCAGTAGCCGCAGAAATGCTTCGAGTTCCTCCATGAACTGTCGGCGCAGCATGGATATACGCCCAAGCTCCCATTCTGCCCGCGACTTATCCAGTGCCTTTTGCCATTCATCTAGCAAAAGACGAGCACTTATAGTGCTATCAGTCTGACGTTTTTTCCCCACCGTCACAGGTGCCGTCGCCGCTGCCAGCTCACGCTGCCAAAAAGACTGATTGTCCGGCAGTTTGGCAGCACGGCACAGCGCAGCATAGTCCGCAGCGGCTGCTGCTAGTTCTGCACTCGAAACAGGGGGAGACTGGTTCCTGTTTTGCCAGTCCGATAGCTGCTGCTCATAGAACGCAAAAGGAAAATCTGCTTTCAGCTCAGCAGCCGAGGCCAATTGCCATAGCCGAATCCTCTCTGCTACATGCCCTGCAATCGAATCAGAGCCCCTTAATAATGGCGCAAATATGTGCTGAACGTTATCGCCAATATCTTTTGCAGCATTAGCCAGTGGATCTAGCGGCATAGCTCTTCCAACCGCTCGCAGTCCTTGATGCGAAGCTGCAAATCCTCGATTTGTTTCGCTATACCAAAGATTGCTAAATTGACTTTATCAGCCGGCACAAATGGAGAAGAAAGTCTTGACTTGTAACCTTTAAATTTAGCTTCAACCTGCTTGAGCGTACCTTGCAATGTCTCCCTCATCTCCATCACTGAGTGCGATAGCGAAGAAACCAGGCGCGAATTTATATCTTTCTTTTTATCACCCTTATGGAACAAAACAGAAGGCGTAATATTGATTTTCTTATACTTGATACCACCACTTTTATATTCAAGCTGACAAGTCCCCTGCCCATCAAATTTGCAGTATATTTCCTCCTCTTCATTTCCTTTTGCGTCTACCGGATGAAAGACATCAGTGGACTTCAATTTGTCGCTATAAATGTATATCTCAAATTCTTCCGGGTGCCGATAATATCTATCATCAGGAAGGAAGCTGACTTTTTGCTGGAAGAATTCATTACCACTAATAGTAACTGTCTTGTAAATATTTTCCGAATGATAAAGCTCAGTGTGAATTTCCTTATCGAGTTTATCCTTTCGCCTATCCGCTTCAGCGAGATCGATTCCACTATCAATCCCCGACGCCTTCACTGCATCCGCAACAATATCCCAGACGGCCTGACGATTCTCTTCATGCGTCCATAGGCAGTGCTGCAGCAGCAAGGCGTCACTGTGGTTGGTTTCCTTGCGGTCATTAAAGAAGGCTGCTGCCTTCATGAGCATCGCGGCACGCTGCCAGCGCCGGTCGGAGACATAAACCTTGAGCGTTTCGTATTGCTGCTCCAGCTGTTTGCGGATCAAGTGAATGATGGTTAGCGTCTCAGCAGACAGCTTGACCTGATGGGATTGCGCCATCCATTCAGCCCATTCGCTGGACTTAACCTGTAGAGCCGAGGGGATCTCGATTTTGGCTTCGGTCGGTTTGCTATTCAGTAGCTGATCGAAGTGCTGGGCTTCACGAATTGGCCCAACCATCAGCCTCACAATAAAGCGGTCGTACAAGGCCTCTAGGCCTTGGTTGGCATCTGGCGTCTCGTTGGATGCAGCAATCAGAGCCTTGAGTGGGGCTTTCTCAATGGCTTCACCATTACGGAACACATGCTCGTTGATCAATGTCAGCAGGGTGTTCAAAATAGCGGGGCTGGATTTCCAGATTTCATCGAGGAAGGCGAAATCGGCCTTGGGCAGGTAATTATCTGTTTTGCGAACGTAATGATCTTCTTTCAGCGCCTTGATGGACACAGGGCCAAACACCTCTTCGGGTGTGCTGAAGCGGTTCATCAGGTATTCGAAATAGGTTGGCTGCTCAAAGACGCAGGCTATGCGGCGCGAAATAAGACTTTTGGCCGTGCCGGGTGGCCCGTATAAAAATGTATTCTGCCCGCAGAGTGCTCCCAGCAGAGATACCGCGATGATCTCTTCACGCTCAAACATGCCCGCGCTTACGCTGGCGACCAAATCCCCGATACGCTTTTGCAATCCCACACTCGACTCCTTGAACCCACTCGGCTGTTGATGCCGAGACTATCCAGATTCATAGCGAATGGCCACTTCCTGGTTGGGCTAGTCTTCTGCAACGGGTTGCGTCGGAGATCAAGCCAATGCCCGCTTCTGGCCGATAGCGGCCATGCAGTGCTGGTTGTTACAACTAATCCAAGCGATTACGTAGGTATGATATATAGCTCTACGTAATGGCTTTTATGATCAGGACTTTCCTTCCTCAATTACCTGAGGATGAAGTAAGCCCATGGGTGACAGCTCTATAGCTTCTCAAAGACCAAAACATGTAGCCCGCGCAGGGCTGCTTATATCAATGACTGAGAGATTTCATGTAGCTCTATCCAATAGCCTTTACCTAAGGACGTTACTCCTCATCAAACAGCTTGCCTTGGAGATAGATCTTCTCCAGAAACCGAGTCCTCTCGGACGTCATCTCGCCTAGACATACCTCTCGGTCCTCATTGCGAGACAGGCCCCCACTCATCAAGGTGTAGTAGGCTTCGCAATTGTCGTCTCTAAACTTCAACCACGCTCGTTGGCTTTGCCTTAAACTCTGGCTTAGCTCTTCTTTAGGTACTAGTCCGCCATCAAAGCCACCCGAGTCAATCTTGTGCATGATGTCGCGATAAGTTCTATTGAGCTTCGCATCAACTGACTCCTCGGGACCAGGCGTAACACAGGGCTCCTTGCATCGCTCCTGCGCTTGAGCCTGAAAGACGATGCCCGCTATAGCGATCAGGGCCAGAAGGGCCTGCTTTACTCGTATGGATCGATGTTTTGTCACTTGCAGTTACCTGCCTTACGATACCCGGCCGCCTGCGCCTCAGCCTCGGAACTGAACGGTACCTGATTCTTGGCCGAGACCTTGGTATAGCTTGGGCATCCCTGAGGCAGGTGATAGATGTGACTATTCTTGTTACCAATAATGGTCACAGATGATACAGAGGTGCTAGTAGTAGCCGGCTGAGCGGACTTCGAATTTCGTGCCGGAATCGGGCTGACGATACCCTCCCCTACCGGCTTGTACCCCAGGGTCCACTGGCGCTCACCGGTTACGAACGGGTTGTGGTGGCCCATCACTGCGGCAATACGGTTGTCTCGCTCCTTTTCCCAGGCGGTAACGGGATGCTGTTTGTCCCAGGCCATGAGGAGCTGCTGTTGCTGGCGCGACATGGACAGGTCATAGCGATCGTACATGTAGAACGTTACCCGAGCCGTCAGGCCCTTGACCTCATCGCGGGGCTCGGCTGAGCGGCCGGCAAAGTCAACTTTCGTCTTGCACTGCCCATACTGCGGTGCCACACCGCTCACCATGCCGTACTGGTAGTTGCTTCGATCGCCATTGACCTCACCCACCGAGGGGTAGAGGTTGAAGATATCCGCTTCCATGGCGCGAAATACCGGATCGTCCGCAACACAGTTCTTGCGCCCGCCGTTCTGCCAGCACTGGCGCTGGTGACCAAAGATCCAGGCGGGGACGATATGCTCCCACTCGACGCGCTCGGCCCGGTTCTGCTGCGAGCGTGTTTGATAGCCACAGGACGCCAGGTCAATGCGTCCACCCGACTTGCCGGTCCAGGTCCAGTGGCAGCCGCAATACAGCTCACCTTGAGCGCTGCTCCCCTGGTCGAAATAGACCTTTTGCTTGGCCGCAACCTTGGCCTCGGTGAAGGTTGCGGGTGCAGCCTGAACGGCAAAGGGTACGAGCAAAGCAAGGGAGAGCAGGACTTTTTTCATTACAGTATGCAGGGCAAACGAGACGGGCCGGCATTATAGAGGGTCGTCAGGGGTTATAATAACGGTTGTAGGCTATACCGAAGGTAAGCAAGGTCCTTATACACACGTCCGGTTAACCTCTAGCGAGACACAAATACGGCAGACTGGTGTATCCCTGATAGGTCTTTGTGCTCCCTTTACAGGGCGCAACACCTCCCTGCCCTGCCAGACGTTTGCGGCCATTTTCCTGAGACACAGCGCAAACTAGCCGCGCTGTGTCAGAAATGTGTAAAACAACAAATTAATGGGCTGCTACATACCAGCTCATAGGATTGCTCTGTAAGTAGCAAGCACCTTAGTTGTTTGAACCAAACCTTGACGGAGCAAGATCTCGAGATAGCTATCCACATCAATCGGCGGGTTCTTCAACTGAGCGCGCTGGCGTTGTGCCGCCGATACCACCGCGGCGGTATCTAGATCCAACAGATTGTCCACAAACTCATCTGGATGTTGTGATTCAATACCATAAGGGGCTAACCTCTCTGCCGGAAAATCCCGCTCGTTGAAGGTCACTATCACGCTTGCTCCACAGCGAATCGCAGCAGCGAGTACATGGCGATCGTCTGGGTCAGGCAATGCCAGCCCTTCAATAAGCGCCTCATAGCCCTCAACCAAACCGTCCGGGATCGCACGATCCATTAGCCCAGATGTGCGGTCAATCTGTTCCCTGGTGAGATCAGGGCGGTTGAGCAAAAGGTTGCGCTTCCACTCCTCATGAATTGCCTGGCTCCATCGGGCCCGAAACTGGCCAGACAAACCCAGCCACATCAGAAAATCTCGAAGTGGCGCAGGGTACAAAACACATGCGTCGTAAACAGCTGTGAAGGGGGAATGCCTCATTCGTAACCCATGCCTAGCTCTTGGGACTGCTGGGCAAGTTCGGCCATCGCCTGCTCACTCGCACGCTCACGCGTTTCCTTGTAGTGCATCAGGTCGGCAAACCTCACCCTACGGTGCTTGCCGGTCCGATGATAGGCCAAGACACCCTCTTCGAGCAGCTTTACTAAATGAGGGCGAGACACATTAAGTAGATCCGCAGCCTCTTGAGTTGTCAGTTCCGCATGGACAGGTACCACCTTCACGGCGTTGCCATCAGCGAGTTCAGCCAGGATGTCTACCAGCAGGCGCAGCGCTGAGGTAGGCAGCTCTACCTGATGCGCCTGTTTCTGATCATCAAAGATCTGGATGTGTTGCGTCTCGAACTGGGTTGCTAGGTAGGCCGCCAAGGCACGTTGACCCTGCACGGCCGCCCTTACCTCGCCCTCGGCGGGCATAGTCATCTTGGATTGAGCGGTAGTGACCATAAAAGGCTCCTCGACAAAATCATTCTGTAAATCTCAAGTTAAACGAAATAGTCGAAAATCGCAATAATCGAAAAAACGTTTTCTTTTTTTGGGAGAATGTACCTCTTCACAGATGTCCTGTAACTGCCGTTTCAAACTCTGGGTCTTTGCCGTGCGAGTCTAAACCCTATGAGCTCAGATCCATCGCATTAGTGGTTGTGCTAAAGACCAGTATGTCTCATCGACTTAGCTTCTGAATTTATCTATTTGGCATGCCGGATAGGCAAAGGATGCGCTTGGGCATGTGATTCCTGCTAGCGTACTTGCACCTACAGGCAGGCAACTGACGTATTGTCGTATAGCACTACTATCCGCTTTACGAGGAGATAACCTCAAGAAGCAGTAGCGAACCTATTAAACCCTCAGCCTAAGATGTTGTGGCCCTTTCCACCTGTCTCTGACCGGTTTTCCAAATGAGCATAGAAACCCATATATTCCCTCAAGCCTGGGACGAGCACCTAACTGAAGAGGCTCCTGTTAGCAGACAAAACACCACTCTGCCTACCGGCGCACATACGCTGGGCTTCAAAGACATGTCCTTCGAGCAGTTTGAGCAGTTCTGCTGGTGGCTTTTGAGAAGAGATCACGATCTGGTTGGCTATCAGCGACTAGGGCAGATGGGAGCTAAATCTCAACAGGGTATCGATCTCTTTGCCTTTGAACGTAGCCGTCCGGATCAGCTTCATGTTTTTGAATGTAAATGCAGACGTAGTTTTTCAGGTAAAGAGCTTCTGTCTGCGGTTGACACTTTTTTAGCAGGCGAGTGGGCGAATCGTGCCCGTAAATATACCCTAATACTAGCGCAAGACGGTCTCCAATCGCTTTCTGATTACTGGCTAGAGACTAATCGAAAGCTTCATGGAAAAGGCATCGAGGGTGATATCTGGACGGCCGAACACCTTACAGAAAGACTTCAGGATGCACCTGACGTACTGTTGAAGTTTTTCCCTGGAGCAGATAGCCAGCAATTCGGTAACGCCTGGATGGCAAAGGTGGGCTTCACAGAGAAACTTCTAAAAGCCATCACAGATCCACGGCCTGAAATTGCAAATCTGGCAAATGATTATCTAGTTCACGCTAACCTGAAATCGAGCGAGCTCGAGACACACTATTCTGATGAAAAGCACTGGTCTATCAAGCAACCCTTTATAGATCTGTCGTCGTTTCTCCCAGCACCCGATCAGTATCCAGGCTCAGCTGCAGTCTCCATTAAGCTCCCTAGTACCGGAGGCGTGACCGTAGTTCTTGATCAAAGATGGCTTCTTACTCATTTCTTGGGTAACAATGGCGAGCCGGTCTCTACCAAGACGAGACCCTTTTACCGAGGGACCTACGGGCTGGGTCGGTTCAAACACATAGTTGATCTCAACAATTGTCAGTTTCATGTTTCAGATCAGGTGCTCCAAGAGATAGTAGGGATAGCTGATCGACTTTCTGATACCTATCTCAATGCTCTTCGCAACCTTGAAGCTGAGTTGAAAGCAAACAATTTCCCCGTGGTGCAAAGACATGGCACCCAGTTTGTACTATGCGTTGTTGAGAAGGACGTATGGGATGTACTCATAAGCTTCGCTAATGCTCATGATACAGACAACGGCAACACCACATGGCATATATTTCACAGGGCCTTTAACCGGATAATGCCCTACTCTCCCTCAGGGTACAGGGCCATGTTATTTGGAGAGTCCGTTGATGAGCTGTGTGATGACCATGAGATAGCGATACTTTGGAACGCGTCCAGCTACCATTCCTCTTCTGACAACGTTACCTGGTCCTGCCAGGAATGCTATCGCTGGTTTACACAGTCTTTGCTTCCCGCTGCAGGGCATTGGCATGCGAAGCGAAGCCTGAAATGGCGAAGAGCCTGTTTTAGCCCAATCAAAACCTATCTGAACTTTAAGGAAACTGTTTCCTATTACAGCGGGCCCGAAGCATTTAAAACGGTGCAGCATACGGCCTTGCTCGACAATCACCACTATAGAGAGATTGGTCTTGTCGCAACGGTGAGTATCTTGCAGGCGTTTTTTAACAGTAGCTGGGTTAGCGATCGAGCCTATTTCGATGCGGGCCAATTATCTGCCTTGTATGGGACACTACTGATCCTCTTGCCAGCACAGCGTGGACATCCCAGCTATATCTGCGCAAAATTACATCTCAGCGCAAACTATCCTAATCATCTAGAGCTGGCACAGGCTGTCGAAGCGCTAATGGTTGAAGTCAAACCCTGTACCGATACTCACCTCATCGATAATGTGATGCGCGCTATGCTAGAAACACTTGATGGTGACGCCAGTTGGGTGTCTGCAGCTGATCAAGAACGTATCTTTGGAGCTTTGTTTCCCTTCATGATCTTTCATGACCAGAAGCAGTTGATTAATCGCCACAGCCTTTATCTTTAAGCGATACGGCAAATCTCCTTCGATGAATTAAAGTGTCTCATCATGAGACACTTTTTAGATCAAGTGCTAGCCACCAGCATCTTTCTCACAAATGGCGTTTGGCCTCGCTTTCAAGATGACGCCTAGCCTTCCTACAGTGGTCTCGTCTGCTGCTCACATCATTGCCTTTACTGCTGAAAACCGGCGCCTCCCCAGTGCCTGCAAAATAGCCGAGGCTCCATAGGGTATCATGTTGACAGGCGGTGGCGATTGGCTCAGAGCGCAAGTGCTTAATGTGCCTACTCGAAGCCCCATTTCCGGAGCGTAAAGCGGAGAGAGTGAGCAGGTCAAACACAAGGGCCGCTGTTTCAAGGAGTGGGACAGCCACGGTCTGGCAGGATACAAATTCCGCTCTGCCTCGCTCCTTTAGGACGCCCGCGAACGCTGGTACTTCAATGTAGTGGTTGATGCCGATAGCAAGCCAGGTCTTGGAAAGGGTTAGGTAGGCGTCGACCTTGGTCTGAAACAGATTGCGAAAATTCAGCGATGGCAGCAACCTTGAGAATCGGCAGTTCTAGTGTGATCTAGGGCCAAAGCTTGCCTCGCCCAACACAGCCAAAACAGGAAACGTATCAATACTATTCACGCCAGGATCGCCACCCGGCGCAATAATGCGCTGCACCAGTTCAGCCGCAAGTTGGTAAACAGCTACGGCACCATCATCGTGGGCGACTCAAGCCCTTCGAAACTCGCCAAAACCAAGATGCCAAGTCAGTGCTGGATGCTGGCTGGACAATGCTGGAATGCAAGTCCGCTCCCGCAGGTATTGTTTTCAAGGAAGTAGCCGAGGCATACACCGCTTGTACCTGCTCAGCTTGCGGCATCCCGACAGGTGTCAAAGAGCGTCTATAAGAGAATAGGTTTGCAGCAAGTACAGTATCGGTTACGACCGCGATATAAACGCAGCCAGGATTATTTCTGCGCTCGGGCAGAAGCGCCTATCAGCGGGATACCTGTCTTTTTAGAGCACCGAGGATACCACCCGACCTATAAGAATCGGACTCATGATAGTCCGTTACTATCATAGCTATGCCCTTCATTTCTTCAACTCAGCAGCGAGACTTCTAAAATCTCACAAGGCTGCCTCAGAAATTTCCAAAAGTATTCTAGTATTGATACCAATAGAAGAATTAAGCATCACATCGTAAGCCTTGTAGTTTTAGCGGCCTTTACACAGAGTGTCTCATCATGAGACACCAACGATGTCATTCCCCTTGAGCATAATTGAGAGCGCAGCCTAGCTACTACATATGTGAGGTTTTCTACAGTCGTTCATGTGTCTCATGATGAGACACTTAGACTTCATATAGACCTGACCCCAGGATGGAAGGAACAGAGCTGCGGTGGCTACGCCAAATACGAGATTAGGCGTAAGGGGACTAGGAACCATGCAAGTGTCTCATCATGAAACACTTGCATGCCAAGGCGGAAAACGATACTCAACCCGCCCGCAATAAACGATCTGCTCTAAAAAATACCACATCGCCTAAATTTTTTAGCTGATCATAAGTATACTTAAGCCGCTTAGGCCTATGAGAAAGGCATAAATGTCTCATCATGAGACACCTATTTTCAGCTTCATTCCGAAGCGAAGGGGGGATGGAAGACGATGGATTCATCAAAAGCGACCGTAATTGCTGTAGCCAATCACAAGGGCGGGTGTGGCAAAACAACGACCTGTATAAACCTGGCCGATAATCTAGCCCAGATGGGTAAGACCGTTCTGGTTATCGATATGGACCCACAGGCCAACTCAAGCCTGCATATCGGAATGAACCACCCTGCCGAGATACGCTATACGGCCGCTGAGATGCTGCTAAATCTTGAGCTCCCACTTCAGGCTTTCATTCATACCGATACTCGCGTTGAAGGCGTAGCGCTGATCTATGGGTCAATGGGGTTAGAGACTATTGGGGACACGCTTAAGAATAGTCATCCACGTCCGAATGAGGTGTTGCGGGCCCGGCTTGAGCCGCTGCTGGAGCACGTCGACTACATCATTATCGACTGCCCTCCTTCGCTACAGATTCTCACCATGAATGCGTTGGCTGCATCGACTCATTATCTAGTCCCGCTGGAATCAGGTGCGCCTTATGGAGCCTATGGGCTAAGTGACCTTAACAAGCGGGTAGGGCAGATCAAGCTGATTAATCCCACACTCGAATTCTTGGGCGCCCTGCTAATCTGGCATGACGACAGGTTAAGCCTGTGTCGCCAGAATGAAGAAGATGCAGCCAAGATGTTTGGCAAGGTTATCCCGATCAAGATCGGGACGTCCTCAAAGATCAACCAGTCAGCTGCCGTCAAGGTACCGCTGCGCCTCATCGACAAGAACAACCACATTGCAAAGCAGTACAAGGAACTGGCTGAGCATATTGATAGTGTTGTAACCAAGGAGTATGCATGATGCCCGCACAAAACAAGCAAAAGGAACAGAAGCCGACCGAGGCCAAGGCCGGTAATGCCAAGCCGGGGCGCTTGAATGCTTTCATGGTCCAAAATGCTTTCTCAGCCAATTTCCAGGAACATCAGCAAAAGCAGCTAGTAGGCAATCCCCTGTCGGGCCGTACAATCAGGTCTATTGAGGTTGACCAAATCACCTCTAGCCCTTATCAGCCCCGCCTGGAATTCGATGAGACCTATATTGAAGAGCTGGCTCGATCCATTGAAGAAAATGGTCTAATCGAGGTCATCAAGGTTCGCCCCGTGCCCACCGGGTACGAGCTGGTTGCAGGTGAGTGCCGGCTTCTCGCACATAAGAAGCTGGGCCTTAAAACCATTGATGCAGAAATAGTACAGATCTCTGACGCCGAATCTGCTGTCCAGGCACTGGCAGAAAATATCCACCGCAAGAATCTTAGCGACCTGGAAATCTATCTCTCGCTTGATCGCTTTGAAGGCGCCTTTTCTACCGCCAAGCAGGTCGCATCACTGCTTGAGATGAGCCGTGCCCATTTCTATCGGATCAAGGCGTTTGAAAAGCTTCCCAAGCCTGTTATTGATCTTCTCAAGACCAAACCCAGATTAGTCTCTGCGCTTTCGGCTGCCACTGTTGCCAAAACCATCGGTACACTGTCCGACGAAGGTGTGTCCAAGGCTGAAATTGAAAAGGCGCTGATTGTGGGGGTGCGGGACATGATCAGTGATGAAAAGAAAGTACCCAACCTCTCAGCGTTTCTGACCAAAAAACTGGCTCAGAAACCTCAAAAGCCCGCCGCAGAAAAGGAAGAGATCATTGTAGGTCACAAGCCTGTTGCGGTATTCGAGCGCAAGGACAAGTACCTGCAGGTACGCTTGGACAGCCAGACGTACAGTCCCGAGAAGGAAGAAAAGCTTAAGGCATTCCTCGAGCAGCTAGCACTGGAGGCGTAGATGACTGAGGAGGGCAAAAAGCGAGGCAGGGGCCTGGCCAATATCAAGGCCAGAGCTGAGGCGGTCGAGGCACAGAAATCGTTGCAGCTACCGCTTTGGGCAGAGCCCCTACGCAGTGCTCCAAATGAAATCCTACGTACCGCGCTGTTTACTGCGCGCAATAAAAAGCACCCCAGAGTCTATATCTCCAACCAGATTCTCTCCTATGGACAGACCGCTGTGTTCTATAAGGGTGAGGAGCTGCGTCAGGATGATCTGGACGTATGGCTTCAGATCCTGCACATGAGCAGAGGAAAGGAGCTGGGCAAACCGATCGAGTTTACCTTTTCTGAAATCAAGAAGGCGCTTGGCTGGGGATACGGTAAGTACTATACGCAGCGCCTGATCGAAATCCTGGATCGACTCTCCGCTACCACTGTCCGGATCGAATCCACGCGGCTCAAATCAGGTAAAGGGATGTCGCTGGTTAGAAGCTTCATCTATCAGACCCCTGACAACGAGGTATCAGATGTCTGGTCCGTCGAAATCGAACCGGAGATGGGCGTGCTGTTTGGTATAGACGGTGCCTACAGTACCCGGCTGGAATGGCAGCAACGCTTGAACCTGGGGCCATTGGCAAAGTGGCTGCACGGCTTTTACAACTCCCACAGGGACCCGTATCCGCTGCACTTTGAGATGCTGCTTGAGGTATCTGGGAGCAGCGCAGCGCAAAAGTCCAAGGCCAAGCAGATGGTCAAGGATGCCCTTGAGGAACTGATAGAAGTTGGCTTTCTCAAGGAGATGAAGATTGACGCCAAGGGAATGGTCACTGTGGTCAAGGCAAAGGGCGCTGCTACGGTTTAGCTACTTCCCTCGTTGTAGATCAGGCGGCGTTGAAGCCGCCTTTTTTGCCTGTCTATTAGCACCTGAAAATGAGGTATAGCCAAAAAAGAGCCTCTACCTCATTTTTAGGTTTTGTCGCTTTATCACCGATACCGCTAGCCAACCCTGGGATAGATATCACAAAGGGGCGGGGCCTCCTACCTAAAAATGAGGTATGGATGAGCCGTTTAGAGCAGCTATTAGAAAGGCCTTGTGGGGAGACACAACAGCTCTACCTGCTGCACCTGAAAATGAGGTATTTCTCTGCCAATGGTTAAAACAAAAGTTCTCCGCCTAAAAATGAGGTATTGGCTTCGCGCTTATGCGTGGTTGTATTAAAAGCAGCGAAAATCCTTAAAAAGAGGTCTTCGACCTGAAAATGAGGTATGCACGTTTGGAGTGCACCACCTTCTAGCACCGACCTAAAAATGAGGTAGGAAAGAAAACGGATGGAAAGGGCAAGGTAAGAACAGATTTGAAATCACAGCTCGATGACAGCCTGAAAGGGGAGGGGAGACCTAAGTCGATTTGATTTTCAGGCGTACCTCATTTTTAGGTGCAAGAGGAGGGGCTAGCAAGACGCAGAAATCTATTATGACCTGAAACCAATAAATACTTATATATCAATTACTTATTAGCGTTTTATACCTCATATTGAGATCAGATACCTCATTTTCAGGTCGAGATACCTCATTTTTAGGTCTGCTCAAAAGTGGCATTTGGCAGCATTTTTCGTCTCTGTAAGCCTTGAAAATCAAGGATTTACGAAAAAAGAGGCCAAAACAGGCCCGACACGTACCTCATTTTGAGGAACAAATACCTCATTTTGAGGCGGATATACCTCATTTTGAGGAATGGATACCTCAAATTGAGGTACAGCCTCATCCAATAATATTTTTTAAAATCAGTAACTTAAAGCATTTAATCACAGGCCTTAACCGTTCTTTAACCATCTTTAACCGCTCTTTAACCTACAAAGGGTTCTCTAAAGGAAAAGCTTAAAGCAGTGCGTACAGTGCTAACACGATCTAACGCCTCCCCGTAAAGCGCCGATGTTTTAGCTATAAAACACCGGCGATCCATCTGAGTAGCACATTACATCAGCGCCGAGGCTAACCGCTGTTTTAGTTCATCTTCGGAAAATCTGGAGACCACATCGCTTGGAAACAAGATCTGCACGGCTCCCTTGGGTGTTCGCCTGAGCGAAAAGATTTTGCTTCCTGTCTCGCTAAAAACAGCCGATCCGGTGTTTCGAGTATACGGATTACGGGCCTTGGCAACGGCTCTCACCAGTTTCTTCGCACCCATCTCACCTGAGGCGATTTTTGGGGCAAGCGCAATGAGGGGCTCATAATTGTTCTTGTCTTCTGACAGGCTCAATAGAGCACGAGCTGTATGGATGCCCACCTTTGCAAACGTACCAATGGCCTGGGAGACAGGCTCAGGAATTCGGGTATAGACAAGAATATTGGTGAGTGCCGAGCGATCAATCCCCAGATGAATAGCCAGCGAGGCTTGACTGGGAAAGATGCCTCTATCCAATACCTTCTTGTAACTAAGGGCTTTGGCCCAACTGGAGATATCCTGGCGGTGTTCGTTCTCGATCACCATCTGCTGATACGCATCCTGATCATTCAGGTCGCGTACAAAGGCCTTCACCTGTATTCCAAGGTCCTTACATATTTTCAAGCGTCTGCGCCCGTAGATCAGCTCGAAGCGTCCTGCAGGGGCCTGACGAACCAGAATCGGGATGGATTGCCCATGATGGGCGATGCTATTCATGAGTTCGGACAGGTCTCCAAACTCTTCTACTGGTCGATCGACCAGCTCCCATTCATCGATGAGATCCGGATCCAAATCAATGACCTGGTTAAGCGAAATGGAATCTTTCTTTATCTCCGGAAGAGGGGAGGGCGCCTGTGTAGTGCCCAGGTGTTGCTCTCGGCTCTTTTCAAGAAAAGAAACGTGGCCTTCGGATTTCGATGTCATGGTGACTCCTGGCATGGAGATACAAATCAGCTGTCAGAAACAAGGCCTACAATGAGCGACCCTAAAGCACGAGGATCTCCCACGTCGGCAACTGAAGTTATGTGCCAGAAGACTTTAACGCAGGTTATAGGCGAGCTAGGGCCGTGGTTGCTACCCGCGCGGGTAGGGAGTAGCCGGATTGACCCTACTTATTTCTCTTGACAACGACTGATAGATCTGAATTAAACGCTTGATGCATCATTTGTATTCAACCTGCGACAATCTGGACATCTATCCTATAGGACGGAAGACACTTTGCGATTTATTGATGCAGTCCTGTCACTGGCACTCATAACGGAAATACATGGTACAGACCGGGCGGTAGCTGAGGCAGCCAAACGCTTTTCCAAACAACTGCCCAGACGTTACCGGCAGTACATGTTTGACGTCATGAACAGTCCTTCGCCGCTTCGCCATGTAAGGCTATTCATTTCAACCCTGCCAGAGGATCTCTTTGATCCGCCAGGCCAGTTCATAGCTGAAGAATAAGGAATTAGGTCCGTTACAAACCTGTTGGAAAATAGGCCTGCATATTATTGAATTCGATCCTGGCCAAGTCGCTCCACGCGTATTTGCCAGGGGCTTTGACGAGCACAATCTGCAAGTTTCTTGTCAGGAATTTCCAATTTGGAACGCAGTGCGTACCGAATTGAGCAGAACTTATTTTCTGCTTACAAAAAGACGCGTCGGCTGTGAGTAATCCCATCCTCATTGGGAGTGAGAGCTCTTGGCCAGCAAATACAAATTGCTGCTTCCTAATGAAGATAAATTACGAGTAGAGCTTGCTTGGTTTAGCAGCGGTAATTGGGTTGAAAGAGGGAAAAGGAGGCCTTTGCTTTGCCTTATATTGATAGGCGGCTTATCTCCATTGGTTTTGTATGCCATGGCAGCAGGGGAGTGCATCCTCTATGGACTTCAATATTGCCCAGACTTAGGCGACTCTGAACATGTTTGTAGGGGTAGCGGGTAAGCTGGAAGGAACCAGAGAAGAACCAGAATACGATGTACAGGCTGTACATCGATCGTTCCGATGTCTTTTGAGAAAGTACATTCTGTACATTGTAATACCAGCCCGCTTAAACCTATATCCTATTAGCCTCCCCCTGACGCACTCCCGCGAGCCTTTTTCCTTCCTTTTTCCTTTTCTTTTCCTTGGTCTTTCCTTCTTTAGGGGCGGCTGGTTGGGAGGTGGCTTTTCGATGTATAAGATGTACGGCTGGTATTATGAATGTATAGAATGTACAAAGTGACCAGACTCAATACTACTACCTTATCCGCTGTAGATTCTGGTTCATCCTGCACATCCTTTTATACGAGTTTTGAAATAGCTCGCGCGCGGGGGTTTTGTGCTAAACAACAGGTGTTTAAAGTACGAAAATGACCCTACGCATGTCATACCCCACGATAATGCTATTTCATGTGACCTCGATTGAAAGGGCGCGAAGTATTATTGCCTCCCAGCAGTTCAAGCCGGCAGACCATGCACCTCATTTATCCGATTCAGGCTTGAACGCAGGCATTGTTGGCGAACTGCTAGCAAGCCAGCAATACGAGCACTATGGTGCAAAATTGATAATGGAATGGTCAGGCCCCGTTATTAATGGTGCAATCAGTGACAACCCATTCCCTTTGCCTATAGATACCTTGTACAACGCTCTACCATGGCGTGTTGTTGTTTCTCAGGGTACAACTCAATACCTAAGAGCAGTCGACATCCAGTGTTCTGATCAGGCATTGATGGAAGACGCAAGACATCCCTGGTATTGCCTTACCGAGGGGATGCAGGAGCGATGGAGGCTTAGTGAACTCAAAAAGCGCAGAGATAGCATCAAGCGGCTGGTCAAAGATAAACCCAGCATCTGCGTCAAACCCTAGCGCAAAGGATAACGACTTATGGGTCTATCATTAAGCAAGCGTATCGCACTCTCTCGCGACCTACGCAAAGTAGGCGTAGCGGGCATTTCCATTGGCATCATCAGTCCGTTGTTTGCCAGCCAGCTTGCTGAAGTCGGTCTTGGCTCGTATTGGATCTCGGGCCTGGCACTGGCCTTAGGACTGGTGGCATGGATAGCGGGGTTAGCACTCACGCCTTCTACGGAACAGGTCTGAACAGAACGGCTAAAGCTTCGTAAGCGCTCCATGAACCACACATTCAAAGCGGTTAGCTGATCCCCGATGCTGTGCTCCCGATTTATTTCTGGAGCCCGCACGCCATGATGCGTCCCGACGCCAAAGTCGAAAAAGTCTACCTTTACCCCAAGCCAGTCGACTTCCGAAAGTCCATTGACGGTCTGGCCGCGCTGGTCGAACTGGACATCAAAGTGGCGGTGTTCGACCCCGTGCTCTTCGTGTTTCTCAACAAAACGCGCAACCGCGTGAAGATTCTGTACTGGGAGCGAAACGGCTTCTGTCTTTGGCTCAAGCGTCTCGACTCGGAGCGTTTCAAAACATCGCCTGACCCCACTGACGAGGCCATTATCCTGACCGTTCAGGAACTCAATTGGCTACTCGACGGCTTCGACCTCTGGCGCAACCGCCCCCATCAAGTTCTGACGCCTCGCTACGTCGCCTGATTCGGTATAATCCGCGGCATGATTTCCATGCCCGAGACCCTTCCTGACGATCCGGTTTTGCTCAAGCAGCTGCTTGAGCAAATGATCAATGAGCGCGCGTCTGATAAGGGCAAGATCGTTCATCTGGAGGAAGAGGTGGCACTGCTCCGCCAGCGGTTATTTGGCCGCAAGACCGAGCAGACCAAGGATTCGGCTACGCCCCAACTCCCTCTCTTTGACGAAGCAGAAAGCCTGGCAGAGCCGGCGGATGAGGCTTCGGATGAGGAAATAGTTGCACCGAGCAAGCGCCGTGGTAAACGCAAGCCGCTGCCCAGTGATCTACCGCGTGTCGAAGTCATTCATGAACTGCCTGAGCACGAGCTGACGTGTGCGTGCGGCTGCCGCAAGCACGCCATTGGCGAAGAAGTCAGCGAGCAGCTTGAAATCGTCCCGATGCAGATCCGGGTCATCAAGCATATCCGCAAGGTTTATGGCTGCCGCGACTGCGAATCAGCACCGTTGACAGCAGATAAGCCCGCTCAGATGATCGAAAAAAGCATGGCCAGTCCCAGCGTGCTGGCGATGTTGCTGACCACCAAATACGTCGACGGCCTGCCACTTCATCGCTTCGAAAAAGTGCTGGGACGTCACGGCATTGATATCTCACGTCAAACCCTGGCACGCTGGGTCATCCAGTGCGGCGAGCACTTCCAACCCCTGCTGAATCTGATGCGCGACAGCCTGTTGAATAGCCGCATCATTCATTGCGATGAAACCCGAGTCCAGGTTCTGAAAGAGCCTGATCGAGAAGCGCATTGGCTGGCACGGAGTATCGAAGATGTCCATGCCGGCCATGCGGCCAAAAACCTGAATCCGGGTGAGAGCGCGACAACAATCTTGCCCGCTTGGGCATTCGACCAAGTTGATAGCCCTAAGACCATGCGAGCGCCCTCGCTCCGGCGGGATCACCTGTAGCGTTCAAGCCAATGGGCATAGGGAGCGGGCAGGGTCCAGGCAGCACGCTCTACACCCAGCGCCTGGGCGGCTGAATAGGACCAGTTAGGATTGCCCAGGTGCGCCCGGCCAATCATCGCCAGGTCCAGTTGACCACTCCTCACCGCCTCTTCGGCGACGCTCGGTGTGCCGAACCCCCATGCCGAGGCCACCGCAATACCCGCCTCGCGCCGTACCCGCTGGGTAACTTCGCCCATGAAACCGGGGGCCCAAGGAATGTTGGATTCAGGGATGGTGAACCCGATACTGACGCTGAGCAAGTCCAATCCACCGTCCTTGAAACGACGCGTCAGTTCGATAGCCTCTGACAAGGTCTGTTCATCCCGACCGTCGTATTCGATGACACCCAGACGAGCGGTCAGCGGCAAGTGCTCTGGCCATACTTCGCGAACCGCCGCCAGTGTTTCTAGCAGAAAGCGGCTACGGTTATCGAAGTTTCCGCCATAGGCGTCGTCACGAAGGTTGGAGTGTTCAGAGAGGAATGTCTGGGCCAGATAGCCATGGGCGAAATGTAACTCTAACCACTCAAAGCCAGCTTCACGTGCACGGCGAGCGGCTGAGACAAAATCCTCGCGCACTCGGGCGATATCTTCCAGCGTCATGGCTTTCGGCTGCTTGGCGAGATGAGCGCCAAAGGCTACAGCCGATGGGGCGATGGTCTGCCAGCCACGCGAATCATCTCCGCCGATATGATCGTCACCTTCCCAGGGACGGTTCGCACTGGCCTTGCGTCCCGCGTGGGCAATTTGGATACCTGGCACTGCGCCGGCAGCCTTGATCGATTGCACCACCGGCACGAACGCAAGAGCGAGCTCATCATTCCAGATACCCGCACAACCAGGCGTGATCCGTCCTTCGGGTGCCACGGCGGTTGCCTCGACGACCACTAGTCCTGCTCCGCCACGCGCGAGGGTGGCATAGTGCACGGTGTGCCAATCGTTGATCAGGCCATCATTAGCCGAGTACATGCACATGGGGGGAATCGCGATCCGGTTGCGAAGGGAGACATCCTTGAGCGTGAAAGGTTGGAACAGCGCAGACATTAGGTTTTTCTCCGAAGGCTAGTATTTCTCTTGTTCGGTAATATTCGAACTATTGGCATAGAGCAAACCCGTGTATGATTCGCTCATGCGCCCCTTCAAACATCTTCCTCTCAGCGAATTCGTTCTTGAGCGTCTGTTTTACGCCTTGAGCGACCCTGTACGCCTGGAGATTGTCCGGCTCCTCGCCGAGCTGGGAGAGGCCAGCTGTGGCGAGCTGGACGGTGGCCGTGCGAAGTCCACCATGTCCCACCATTTTCGGGTGCTGCGAGATGCCGGCCTGGTTCAAACCCAGACCATCGGCACGACCCACATGAACTCGTTGCGTAGGGAAGACTTGAGTAATCGTTTTCCGGGCCTGCTGGAAACGATCCTGTCCCAGCGCGAATAATGTTTCTGCGGGTCATCCAGTGATGCAATCCCGAAGGGACAGCGTAGTACTCCCCCCAAACAAGCCCTTGTTCAGAACTGTTTCAGCGCTTGCTCTGCGCAAAAATACGCGGGTCGGAGAAACAGTTGACCAGGTGGTCGTACACCAGCCTCACTCGCGACGCCACGGGCCCTGATTGCGGACGATACATGATCAGTTCCGAAGGCGGCGGGGCATCGTGTTGCATGACCTCGACCAGTCGCCCTTCAGACAGGTAGGGTTCTGCCAGATAATCGGGCATTTGCCCAAAGGCGATGCCGGCCAGGACAATCTCTCGCTCGGTTTCTGGGTCGTCGCAGGTAAATGCTGGGGAGGCAGGCAGGAACGCTTGCCCCTCGGCAAGCACCCACGGCCAAGGGCGGCCGTTGTTGCGATCAATCAGCATCGACAGGGGCAGACGTTTCAGATCCTCGATGTTGCCAGGGCGCTGTACGGTGTCGAGGAGTGGCGGCGCCGCAACGATTTTCAGGGCGACATGGGCCACCGTTCTGGCGATATAACGCCGATCCTGCACGGCGCCGACACGAATGCCGATGTCGATCTTGTTGGCCACCGCGTCGGTGAGCTGGTCATCCAGACTCAGGTCGATGCTCAGGCCCGGATTCTCCCGCATCAGCGGTTTCAGAAACTCGATCAGATACAGCTTGCCAATGGCGTGCGGCGCCGTAATGCCGACGATGCCTTTTGCCTCCTGTGTACTGTGGGCGATAAACAACTGATCCACCAGCTCCAGGGTTTCCCGGGCTTGCAAAGCGAGTTTGGCACCAAACGCGGTGACATGAATCTGCCGCGTGCTTCGGTGGAACAACAGCTCCCCAAGTGTGCGCTCCAGTTCTTTGATGGCTCGTGTCACGGTCTGCGGAGAGGTGCCGAGGCGGGTGGCGGCATCGCGAAACGTGGTCGATTGCGCTGCCACAGAAAAGATCCGAATCAGTTCCATGCGATTGAGCATTGCCGTCAACTCCCGTTCCAGAAAATGGAATTCTCAAATCCGAACTCTTCCATTTTCTGACAAATAAAACCAGCGCAGACTGCACCCATCAACCCAAGCAGGTCTCAACAGGAGCGCTGAACATGAGTAAAAATATCCAGGGTAAAGTGGTCGTCATCACCGGTGCGAGTAGCGGTCTGGGCGAAGCAACGGCGCGTCATTTGGCTGCGCTCGGCGCCCATGTGGTACTTGGCGCCCGTCGCCAGGATCGTCTGGATGCAATTGTCCGGGAGATCGTCGTAGCAGGCGGCAAGGCGATTGCCCATCCGATCGATGTCACACGCAAAGAGGACTTGTCTGCGCTGGTCGTCAAGGCTGTCGAGGCATTCGGTCGCATCGATGTGATGATCAACAATGCAGGGCTGATGGCGATCTCACCGATTTCGCAGCTGCGCGTCGAAGAGTGGGATCGCATGATCGACATCAACATCAAGGGCGTGTTGTATGGCATCGCGGCCGCGTTGCCGCTTTTCGAACAACAGGCCAGCGGTCACTTCATCAACATCTCGTCGGTTGCCGGCATCAAGGTATTCAGCCCCGGTGGCTCGGTGTACAGCGGCACCAAGTTCGCGGTGCGCGCCATTTCCGATGGCCTGCGTCATGAAGTCGGCGGGAATATTCGCACTACGACCATCGAACCGGGCGCGGTGGATTCCGAGCTCAAGTTCGGCAGCGGGCACCAGCCGAGCGCCGAGGTCGTTGGCGAGTTTTACAAGATGGCCATCCCGGCTGATTCGGTTGCACGGGCCATCGCATACGCGATCGAGCAACCTGCCGATGTCGACATCAACGAAATCGTTCTGCGTCCCACTGCGCAAGACTTCTGATAGGTACCCTTTGCCGTTTGCGCCCTTGCACAAAGGCACGGGCGTGAGCGACTAAGCTTTAGCGCTATTGAAATACTTCGAATGTCTAGCCTGGAGCCAAACTCACACGCAAGCCAACCGATTCGGTGATATCAGCGCGTTTGTCTTTGCTGTGAAGGCGGGAAGCTTTATCGCTGAGGCGACTGCACTGGGCCTGACCCGTTCGGCGGTGGGTAAAAGCGTTGTTTGCCTATAAGACCGGATGGGCGCACGATTGCTCAATCGCACGACGCGCAAACTGAGCCTGACGGACGAGGGGCAGATAGCCTGCGCTTGAAAGGCAAAATGAACTTAAAGTGCCAGTAAGCTGCGTAAACGGCGCGCCATTGCGCAGTGCTCCGGGTTTGCGTTCGAGGAGCGGGATGTAATGCTGTCAGTCATAACTGACCTGGTCTCGATCAAAGTGGCGCTCGTGGCTGGCAGTCATCGTGTCATCGGCGATGACAACCACCCGCGTGGGATACAGACGAATGCTGATCCACTGGCCGACCCGCTCACACGGCACCGAGTAGCGATTTCGCGCCACGCTGATCAGGCAGGTGCTGGAGACCCGCACAGTGCGTTCGACATAGCCATCAAATTCGGTCCGCATCCATTTCGACCCGCTCCAGCGGCACGAAAACATTAACCCGGCGAACCGAGGACATAAAAAATGGCGGTGTTAATTTTTGACAGTTCGGAAAATTCAATAGTCGAAGCCCGTGTTCTGGTCGAGGCACTGAATGAATGGTTGGCGGAACAGCAGCCCAGTTGCCCGCTAAAGTCCGCCCATGCGCAACTTTGCTATCGGCCCGATGGCACGCTGGATTCTGTATTGACCGTACTAATAGACGTGGCGGTGGACTAATGACAGCCCGGATTGGAGCGGCGCTTCGTGCTGATATGCACTTGACCGTAGAACTCCCGCCGTGACGCGAATTTCGAGTCAGTCATCAAGGTGTTGTGCTGGAAAATTTACTAAATCTAGCGGAGTTTTGCTGTTGATCACCTCGTAGATCAGATCTCTGTAACCTCGTGGCATTATCCAATTGGCTAGCTGCCCTGCAATATTCGCCAGCGATCCTGCGCGCATATGTCCCGCACTCGCCATTCGACCTCATACAGGCCGCCGATCGTTTGCAGCCGAAGTTCGCAGGGTCATCAGCGGTGAAGTCCGGGTAAACCTGCTGGTCTCAGCTGGTAGCTCTCGACCATAAGCAAACGCTCAAGAAGTTAACAGCACAAGATTCGTATTGCGTAGGCTTACGTACGTTTGGACACGTCAATAGGTGCCATATTGAAAACAGGAACCACTGCCCGAGAATCGGGCAATACCTATAGCGGAAATGCCCAAATGAAATTCAACGAAGATTTTCGTTTCAATGCGCACAAACGTTTGCTCGACCTCGACGCGACTACAAATCACCTCATGATGTTGGTAGTCGCCGATGAGTTGTCAGGCTTCCGGTGGGATGAAGCAGTATCTTGTCAAAAACTCGCCAGTGAGGCGTGGACGGTTCTTCTTGCCGAAGTCCAAACTGATCCAATGCCCGCACTTGATGGAAGGCCGCCAGGCGAATCACTATCGATTACTGATTGATAGCTTGGGCTTCGATCATGCAACTCGATATTTTTCAGAATGCCCCACCTGAATGGCATTTGACCTGAGTGATTCCGCCTACTCAAGCAATGACGGGATTTGAGAGCCTCAAGCGTTTACCCATCGACAAGATCAAGATCGACCGCTCGTTCATCCGGGAAATCGCCACCGACCCTCACGATGCAGCGATCACCGAAGGCATTATTTCCATGGCCCATCACCTGCGCCTGACGGTGGCCGTCGAAGGCGTGGAAACGACATCTCAGATGGAATTTCTGAAGGGCAGTCGCTGCGATGTTTTTCAGGGGTATTATTTTGCCAAACCGATGCCCTATGCAGAAATCGAGGCTTTTCCGGAGCCATCCCGCGTCCCATCCCTGACCGGCAACTCTGTCGGGCCCCAGACCTGAAAATCAGACGCTAAGGCAAATTTTCAGACCCCAGCGCAGAACTCCCTTTCTCCAGGCAAGGCGCTCCCTGCGCCTTTCTCACACACTCGGCTCTAACGCTATCGCGCTGCATAACAACAAGAGCCGCGAAAAAAATGACTAGTTTCCAACCTGCTACCGAAAGCCAGACCGGCCACATCGGTGCCCGTCAGACCCGTATCGAGGACGCCGCATTGTTGCGCGGCCTTGGCTGCTATGCCGATGACGCTGCGATCCCTCCTGGAACGCTACACGCGGCGATCATCCGATCACCCCACGCTCATGCCCGGATAACGTCGGTGGATTTTTCCGCAGCGTTGCTGATGAAAGGCGTGCACGGCGTGCTGGTCGGCGAAGACGTCAAACGCTGGGCGCTGCCGTTTCCGGTGGGTGTGCGTCAGCCGATGGAGCACTGGTGCGTTGCCGTCGACAAGGTGCGTTACGTCGGAGAGCCGGTGGCCGTGGTGATCGCTGAGAGTCGCTATCTGGCCGAAGACGCCATCGAAGGTGTGCGCGTTGAATACGAGCCGCTGCCCCCGATCATCGATCCTGAACTGGCCACTGCCGACCAGGCGCCGATCCTGCACGAAGCAGTCGGTAGCAACGTGGTCAACGAACGGCACTTTCGTTATGGCGAACCGGAGCAGGCGTTCGAGCAGGCGCCGCACAAGGTCTCGCTCAAAGTGAAGTTTCCGCGCAGTTCCTGCACACCCATCGAATGCTATGTGGTGCTGGCTCAGTACGAGCGCGCCACTGGCATTTATGACGTGCTGGCAAATTTCCAGGGCCCCTATGCGTTACACACGGTCATGGCCCGGGCACTGAATGTGCCCGGCAACCGCTTGCGTTTGCGCACACCGAAAGATTCCGGTGGCAGCTTTGGCATCAAGCAAGGCGTGTTCCCTTACGTGGTGATGATGGGCCTGGCGTCACGCAAGGTCGGGGCACCGGTGAAGTGGGTCGAGGACCGCCTGGAACATCTTCAGGGGGCTTCTTCGGCGACCAATCGGGTGACCGAAATTGAAGCGGCGGTAGAAGCCGATGGCCGAATCACCGCTTTGCGTTATGACCAGATCGACGATTGTGGCGCCTACCTGAGAGCGCCGGAGCCGGCGACGTTCTACCGCATGCACGGCAACCTGACGGGCGCCTACGCGATCCGCAATGTACAAGTGCGCAACCGGGTGGTGCTGACCAACAAGACCCCTTCCGGCCTGAACCGTGGTTTCGGTGGCCCGCAGGTGTATTTTGCCCTGGAGCGATTGCTGCAACACATCGCCGTGCAGTTGAAGCTCGATCCGTTGGACGTGATCCGCCGCAACCTAGTGCCGACCGATGCCTTTCCTTATCAAGCGGCCGCCGGTGCGTTGCTCGATTCCGGCAATTACCAGGCGGGCATTGCCTTGGCGGCGGCTGATGGCGGTCTCGACGATTTGCTCAGACGCCGTAATCAGGCGCGTGCCGAAGGCCGAATCTATGGCATCGGTTATGCCGCAGTCATCGAGCCATCGATTTCCAACATGGGCTACATCACCACCGCGATGACACCCGAAGAACGGCGCAAGGCCGGTCCGAAAAACGGCGCTGTCGCCACCGCAACCATCAACGTCGGCCCGTTGGGTGACGTCAGCGTGCACGTGTCCTCGGCACCGCAAGGGCAAGGCCATCAAACCACCGTGGCGCAGGTCGTCGCCGAAGTGCTGGGGGTTGCGCTGGAATCCATCGTGGTCAACGTCGAACTGGACACTCAGAAAGACGCCTGGTCGATTGCCTCGGGCAACTATTCCAGTCGCTTTGCCGGCGCTGTGGCCGGTGCCGTCTACAAGGCGGCGCTGAAGGTCCGCGAGCGCCTCGCCGCAATTGCCGCCGAGCATTTGCAGGCCAGCCAGGAAGATATTCGATTCGCGGGCGGCAAGATTTTTGTGGTCAATGGCGGGGCGGTGGCGCCATTCCATCGAATTGCCGGTATGACCCATTGGTCGCCCGGCCTGCTGCCGGAAGGTGAAAGCGGCGGTCTGCGCGAAACCGCCTTCTGGAGCCCGCCGCAACTGGTGGCACCGGACGACCAGGACCAGGTCAATAGCTCGCTGTGCTACGGCTTTGTCTTCGACATCTGTGGCCTGGAAATCGACCGCATGACCGGCGAGATCCACATCGATCGCTACGTCACCTGCCATGACGCCGGCCGACTGCTCAACCCGGCACTGGTCGATGGACAGATTCGTGGTGGCTTCACCCAGGGCCTCGGCGCAGCGCTGATGGAAGAGTTCGCCTATGGCGAGGACGGCAGCTTCCTCTCCGGGACCTTCGCCGATTACCTGGTGCCGACCGCACCGGAAGTGATCGAACCGGTGATCCTGCACATGGAAACGCCATCGCCCTTCACCCCATTGGGCTCCAAGGGTGTGGGCGAGGGCAACAATATGAGCACGCCGGTGTGCATCGCCAACGCGGTGGCCGACGCCCTCGGTCGCTCGGACATCCGTCTGCCACTGACGCCATCGAAAGTACGCACGCTCATTGGCATCGACGAACCGCCACGGCCCGCCGGTATGGAAGCCGATGACAACCTCGACGCAGCCGCCGGTGGACCGGCACTGCGGGCCAACGACTCGGTGGTGATTCCTGCCCCGCCGCAACAGGTCTTCGACACCTTGCTCGACCCGCAGACGCTGGCGGCGATCATTCCCGGTTGCCACGACCTCGTGCTTGAAGGCGAAAACCGTTACCGCGCAGACGTCACCGTCGGTGTCGGCATGATCCGCGCGCGCTTCGAGGCCAAGGTCGCCCTGAGTGATCTGGACCCGCCGCATTCATTGCGTCTGTCCGGTTCCGGCAGCAGTTCGATGGGCTCGGCCCAAGGCCAGGCCAAGGTGCGTTTCGTCGAACTGGAAAATGGCCACACACGCCTTGAATACCAATACCAGGTGGCAGTCAGCGGCAAAGTCGCCGCGGTCGGCGGCCGTATGTTGCAAGGGGCCTCGAAAGTGATCATCGGACAAATCTTTACTCGCCTGTCGCAACGGGTCAGCGGCCAAGCCATCTCCACCGGCTGGTGGGCGCGACTGCGGGCCTCTCTTGGCGCGTTGTTTGGCAAGGGAGGTGCGCAATGAAACCGGCTGCTTTCGATTACGTTCGGGCTGACACCCGGCGTCAGGTGGTTGAGCTGCTCGCCGAGTACGGCCAGGAAGCTCGCATCATCGCCGGTGGCCAATCGCTGATGGCGGTGCTGAACATGCGCCTGGCTCAACCCAAGTTGCTGATCGATATCAATCATGTGGCCGAGCTGGCCTATATCGAGCTGCGCAAGGATTGCCTGGCGGTAGGTGCCGGGGTGCGACAGGCGCAGTTGCTGGCGCGTTCGACCCTGATGGACGAGGTGCCTTTATTGGCACTGGCGATGCCCTGGATCGGCCACTTCCAGACGCGTAATCGCGGTACGGTCTGCGGTTCGGTGGCTCACGCCGACCCGAGCGCCGAGTTGCCGCTGTGCCTGGTGACACTGGGCGGCGAGATCGTTCTCGAGTCCAAAAAAGGCAAGCGCATCGTCAAGGCCGCCGACTTCTTCCAAGGCATTCTCACCACCGACAAGCGTGCGGATGAACTCGTCGTCGAGGTGCGTTTTCCGCTCAAGCGCGAAGGCATCACCTATCGCTTCCGTGAAATCGCCATGCGCCACGGCGACTTTGCAATTGTCTCCCTGGCCGCGGCCATCGGCACGGACCAGGTCGAACTCGGCATCGGCGGGGTCGCCGACCGTCCGCAACGTCGCAGCCTGCCACGGGGTGCGGCGCTGCCTGACGCGCTCAATCAAACCGCCTGGTCGCTCGATGCACAAGACGACGTGCACGCCAGCGCCGCCTATCGCCGCCAACTGGTTCGCGAGCTGGGTCATCAGCTGATCGAAGGAGTCTGAACATGCGTGTAACTGCCGACCAAACCTTTCCGATTCGCCTGGAACTCAATGGCCGCTCCCGCGAAGCGCTGGCCGAACCGCGGACCCAACTCTGCGACTTCCTGCGCCACGACCTCGGAGCCACCGGTGTCCATGTCGGTTGCGAACACGGCGTCTGCGGCGCCTGCACGGTGCTGGTGGACGGGGTCGCCATGCGTTCCTGCCTGATGCTCGCGGTACAGGGGCACGAGCGGCGTATCGAGACCGTCGAGTCCCTGGCCGACGACGACACACTGAGCGACCTGCAACAAGCCTTTCGCCGTCATCACGCCTTGCAGTGCGGCTTTTGCACTGCGGGCATTCTCATGTCCTGCGTGGATTTCCTCGAACGGGTACCCAACCCGGACGAGACCCAGGTACGCGACATGCTTTCGGGGCATCTATGTCGCTGCACGGGCTACACCGGCATCGTCCAGGCCGTGCTCGAAGTCGCTGCCCAGCGCCAAACGAACAAAGGGGTATAACAATAATGTTCGATCTCGGACGCAGTTTTCTCGCTGCCGTTGAACGCCGACCGCACGCCGTGGCGGTCAGTGACGGTGCGTTGAAGAAAACCTATGAAGACTGGTTCGTCGATATCCAGAGCGCAGCGCGGGGCTTGCAACGCCTCGGACTGCAACGCGGTGACCGACTGCTGGTAGCGATGCAGAACCGCTGGCAGATGGCGACCCTGCATTGGGCCTGTCAGTTTGCGGGCGTCGTCATGACTCCGTTGAACTGGCGTTCGACTGCCGATGAACTGGGCTACTGCATCGAAGATGCGCAAATCCGCGCACTGGCTTACGACGATGCGACCGTGGCCGCGGTGGCCGGTTGCAGCGCCGCCACCAGGCTGCCACGGATCGCCGCCGGTATCCGTGCCGCCGACACCGACCTGAGTTTCGAGGAGCTGTGTTCGCAGATCCCCTCCGACATCATTTTGCAGGCCGATGCCGAAGACTTTTCACTGCTGCTGTACACCTCCGGGACCACCAGCAAGCCCAAGGGCGTGCCCCGTCGGCACCGTAGTGAACGCGCCGCGGCGGTGGCCCACGTCGCGCAAAACCTCTACCGCCAGAGCGAGTGCACGCTGGGTGTCATGCCGCTTTACCACACCATGGGCGTGCGTTCGTTGTTGTCGATGGCGCTGATCGACGGGCATTTCGTCTGTGTGCCGAAGTTCGATGTGGAGGCCACGCTGCAGGCCATCGAGCGGGAAAAGGTCAGCAACCTGTACCTGGTGCCGACGCTCTACCACATGCTCATCGAACACCCGGCCTTTGCCCGCGAGCGAGTCGCCAGTGTCGAGAAAATCGGCTTTGCCGGCGCGCCGATGAGCGACGGCTTGATGCGTCGCGTCGAGCAGGCGTTCCAGCCGCAATTGTTCGTCAACCATTACGGCAGCTCGGAAATCTACACCTTCACCATCGACCAGCAGGCCAGTCGCAAACCCGGCTCCTCAGGGCGCAGTGCAATGAACCAGCGAGTACGCGTGGTGCCGATCGATGCTGAAACGGCGGACGTGCAGGTCAACCCGTTGGAGGAGGGCCAGATCATCGCCGACCTGGCGAGCGACGAGGCGTTCGAAGGCTACCTGAATCGCCCCGAAGCGAACGCCAAGGCGTTGCGTGACGGATGGTATTTCACCGGTGACATCGGCTACTTCGATCTGGAAGGCGATCTGTTCGTCACGGGGCGCGTCGATGACTTGATCATCACCGGCGGCGAAAACGTCAGCCCGGCGGAAATCGAAAACATGCTGTCGCTGCACCCGGCGGTGGAAGAAGTGGTGGTGGTCGGTCTGCCGGACGAGCAGTGGGGCAAGATCATTGCTGCGTTTATCAAGCCGCGCGCCGAGGTGTCGGAATGCGACCTCGATGCCCATTGCATCGCTTCGGGCCTGGCCAAATTCAAGCGGCCACGGCGTTACCAGTTCATCGATCAGATTCCCAAATCTCCAGTTGGCAAGGTGCTGCGGCGCGTGCTGCTGGCCCAATTCCAGGAACAGGTCTTGAAGGCCATCAGCTAATCATCCAGAGGACATTCCCATGCAACAACAAGCGATCCAGCAATTTCTCGACACTCGGTTCGATGGCTTCCAGGTTGAAGTCGACGTGTCCCGCGAGCGCGCCGACATCATCCTCGACCGGGCGCCGTTGAACGTCATTTCCATGGGCCAGCGCGATCAACTGCGCCTGGTCTTCGAAGCCCTCGATGCACACAAGGGTGTGCGCGTCATCGTGCTGCGCTCGGTGGGTGAACACTTCTCCAGCGGCGGCGACATCAAGGGCTTCCTCGAAGCGTCGCCGGAGCACGTTTCGAAGCTGGCCTGGAACGTCGCGGCACCGGCACGTTGCGAAAAACCGGTGATCGTTGCCAACCGCGGCTACACCTTCGGCGTCGGTTTCGAACTGTCCCTGGCCTGCGATTTCCGCATTGCTTCGCAAACCACCCGCTACGCCTTGCCTGAGCAGAACCTGGGCCAGATTCCGGGCTCGGGTGGCTCTGCACGCCTGCAGAAAATCATTGGTATCACCCGCACCAAGCACATGGTGATGCGAGCCAAACGCATCACGGGCGACCAGGCCTATGCCTGGGGTATCGCGACCGAGGTCGTGCCGGATGCCGAACTGGAAAGCACCGTCGATGCGCTGGTCGATGAACTGCGGCGCTTCTCGCCGCTGGCTCAGCGCACGGCGAAAAAACTGATCAATGACAACGAAGACGCGCCGCTGACCGTCGCGATCGAAATGGAAGGTCACTGCTACAGCCGTCTGCGCAGTTCCAAGGACTTCAAGGAAGGCGTCGAAGCGTTTCACAGCAAGCGTGTGGCCGTGTTCACCGGCGAGTAAATGCGTACCGGCGAGCAGGCCCGGGAGCATGTCGGCAACGGCGTGCGCCCTTACGGAGCAGGGCCTACCGCCCCTTCACTGAGACTGATAGGACGCATCAATATTCGTTAATGGAAAACCTGTTGCGGGGCTCTTAGGGTGAGATCGGCTGCACCGAAATCCGTCCAATAAATATAAAAATCGGAGTTCCTCTTAGTGGCTTCTAGCTGGCTGGTACTAACCATCGTGGCCGCCTACATGGTGGTCTTGGCGTTGATCAGTTTCTGGGTTCGACGCTCTACACAAAGCGCGAAAAACTTCACAACAGGAGGCAAGGACTTTCCGGCGATGCTGATCGGTTTTCTGATGATGTCCGAGTTCATCGGCACTACCGCGAGCATTGGTACGGCCCAGGCGGGTTACACCTATGGCATTTCCGCTGCCTGGAACATCGCCGCCCTGGGCGTCGGGTTCGTGATCTTCTCCATGCTGTTGGCGAAGAAGTACAAGGACCTCGGCGAGAACACCATTTCCGGGGCGCTGGCCCGCACTTACGGCGAGCCGGTACGCTTCGCCACGTCAGTGATCATGATCTGCGCGCTGTCGATCGTTGCGGTCTCGATCTATGCCAGCGGCGGGGCCGTGCTCGCGACCTTGCTGGGCATCGAGCGGACTTCGGCGATCATCATCGTCGGTATTGTTTCGGTGCTGTACGTCGGCATCGGCGGCATGCGTTCGGTGATCTATACCAACGTCTTGCACGCGATAATGATGTACGCCGGGATTATCCTCGCCCTGGGTTTTGCCTTGAGCAAGATTGGCGGCATGGGCGAGTTGGTCGCGCGACTGCCAGCGCCGATGTTCGAAGTCGACAACGTCGGTTGGCCGAAGATTTTCGTCTGGCTGGTGGCCGGTATCGGCGCGACGTTCGCCACCCAGTACGTAGTGCAGGCAGTGAATACCGTCAGTGACGGGCGCAAGGCCCAACATGCGAGTTTCTACTGTGCATTGATGTTGATTCCCTACGGCCTGATCGCTGCGATGGTGGGGATGTGCAGCGCAGTGTTGTTTCCGCAGATTCCCTCGTTGCAGGCCTTTCCGCAAATCCTCGGGCACATGCACGAATGGATGGCCGGGATCGTCGTCGCAGGACTGGCCGGGGCGCTGTTCGGCACCATGGCCGCGCTCACCATGGGCATCGCCACATTGTTGCTCAAGGACTTCTATCAGCCGTTCTTCAACCCCCGAGGGGATGATCGCAAGAATCTCAACTTTGCCCGGACCGCGACCATCGTCGCCGGCCTGCTGCCCATCACACTGGCGCTGTACGCCTCCGACGTTCTGGTGGTGACCTTCCTCGCCAAGGCCTTGCGCGCTTCACTCGCGGTGCTGGTGCTGATGGTGTTTTACGCGCCGACATTCGGCACGCGGCAGGGTGCGCTCATCAGCATCATCGCGTCACTGATCATCACCATCGGCTGGTTCCTGATGGGCAATCCCTATGGCATCGACAACGCCTACATCGCACTGGCCACGCCGCTCGTGATCATGACCCTGAGCCATTTTCTGCGCGGTGGCAAACCCGAACAGGCCGACAGCACCAGGCCCGTCAGTGCGAGCACTACCGGAAACTGAATCCCGACGATTCAAACGGGCATGCCATCGGGGTGACCGGGCATGCCACCAAAACAATAATGACGAGGTAAGGCCATGCAGCCTGTGACTCTTTCCACCCCCGAAGCCGACAGGGCCGGGGACCTGCCAGCAGGCGCCAGCCTGCGTGGCTGGCTCGACCATTTGCAGCGCCGGCAGCGTTTGACAATGATACGTCCCGGCGTGGACCTGCGTTTCGGCGTTGCAGCGATTGCCAATCGTCTGGACGGCAAGAGCGCTTCACTGTTCCCCCAGCCGGGCGGCCATTCGATCGCGGTGGTGTCCGGTCTGTTGTCCGACCGGCAGTGGATGGCCGAGGCCATGGGCGTGGAGTCCGCTGAAGTGTTGGCGCGTTTCGAGGCGGCCAGCCTCAATCCGTTGCCGTGGCGCGAAGTCAGCGATGCAGTTTGTCAGCAAGTGGAGCATCGCGAGATCGACCTGAATCGACTGCTGCCAATTCCCACCCACAACGAGCACGACAGCGGCCCTTACATCACTGCCGGCCTGTTGATTACCCGCAACCCGCGCACCGGGGTGCAGAACGTTTCGATTCACCGCTTGCAGGTGAGCAGCCCAAATCGCCTGGGCGCGCTGCTGCTGCCACGCCATGCGCTGGCCTTCTTTCAGGAAGTCGAGGCGCTGGGTGAGGATCTGGAGGTGGCGGTGGTCATTGGGGCTGATCCGCTGACCTTGCTGGCATCCCAGGCCATCGTGCCCATCGATCACGACGAACTGGAAATTGCCGGTGCGCTGCATGGCCGTCCGCTGGCAGTAACGCGTTGTGTGACCAACCAGATTCGCGTACCTGCCGACGCCGAGATCGTCATCGAGGGCAGGCTGCTGGCCAAGGCGCGGGAGATGGAGGGCCCGTTCGGCGAGTTTCCGCAGTACTATGGCGAGCGCGCCGAACGCCATGTGATCGAAGTCGACGCCGTAACCCATCGTCGCGACCCGATCTTTCACACCATCGTCGGCGGCGGCCTGGAACACTTGCTGCTCGGCGGCATCCCGCGCGAAGCGACCATGCTTGCGCACTTGCGCCGCAGCTTTCCGTGCGTGCGTGACGTGCACCTGAGCAAGGGCGGAGTGTGTCGTTATCACCTTTATGTGCAGATCGACAAACGCTCCGAAGGCGAGGGCAAGAACGTCATCCTCGGCGCGCTGGGCGGTCACTACGACATCAAGCACGTCACCGTGGTGGATATGGATGTGGACATTCATGACCCCATCGAAGTCGAGTGGGCGATTGCCACCCGTTTCCAGGCCGACCGCGACCTGGTGCTGATCCATGAATCCCAGGGCTCGAAACTCGATCCGTCCACCCGCGACGGTGTCGGCTCGAAGATGGGCTACGACGCCACGGTGCCGCTGTCGGCACCGACCATGCGCTTCAAGCGAATCCAGGTGCCGGGCCAACAGGAAGTCGAGCTCGACAAGGTGGCGCACGCGGCGCCGCCGGACTGGCAGTGCGTGCTCCAGAAGCACGATTGAACCCGGAGGCCGCTGGTGTTCAGCGGCCTGTTCCCGATAGTTCCAACCAGCTCAAGACACGTTTTGTGTGAGGCAACCATGACCACGACAACAACAACTGCACCGCCAACCAGCGCCGCTACCGATACACCGCAGATTCCACCGGGCAAGGCCTTGCTTGCGGCATTTGCTTCGACATTCGGCTGGGCGCTGGATTTGTTTGACCTGTTCATTCTGCTCTACGTGGCGCCGATCATCGGCCGTATGTTCTTCCCCTCGGACACCCCGACACTGTCGCTGGCCGCGGTGTATGCCTCGTTCGCCGTGGCCTTGCTGGTGCGTCCGCTGGGCTCGGCGATCTTTGGCGCGTATGCCGACAAACACGGCCGCAAGCGTGCGTTGATGGTGTCGATGGTCGGCGTCGGTATTTCCACGGCACTGTTTGGCGCCTTGCCGACCATTCACCAGATCGGGGTGTTGGCCCCGATACTGTTTTTGATCTTGCGGATCATTCAGGGCGTTTTCGTTGGCGGCATCGTCGCCTCCACGCACACCATCGGCACCGAATCCATCTCGCCGCGCTATCGCGGCTTGATGTCCGGGTTGATCGGTGGCGCCGGTGCCGGCATGGGCGCGCTGTTGGCGTCATTCACTTATCTGGTGTTGTCGGAGATCTTTCCCGGGGAGGAATTTGACGTCTGGGGCTGGCGCTTCATGTTCTTCTGCGGCTTGCTCAGCACGTTCTTCGGTCTGGTGATGTTCCGTTACCTGGAAGAAACCCCGGTCTGGCAGCAACTGCAACAAGCGCGCAAAACCAAGGGGCCGGCGGTGGTGGCCGTGTCGCCACTCAAGCGTCTGTTCGGTCGCGAGTACCGCGGCGTGATGCTGGTCAACCTGCTGATTACGTTCGGCGGCGGGGCTACGTATTACCTGGCCTGCGGTTATCTGCCGACCTTGCTCAACGTGGTCGCCAAAGTTCCCCATACGCAGACTTCGCAGCTGCTCATGTACGGGTCGGTGGCAACTATTGTCGGAGCACTGGCCTTCGGTTACCTGAGTGACCTGATCGGCCGCAAGAAGACCTTCATGCTGCTGGGCGTGCTCAACCTGGTGAGCTTGCCGATGATGTTCCTCGGTGTCGCCGAGCCGGGTTCGTTGGCCCGCACTGCGCTGTATTGCGTGGGCATTGCCTTCATGGGCGGGGCGATCATCGCGCCGATCCTGATCTTCCTCAACGAACGCTTTGCCACCGAGCTGCGTGCCAGCGGCACCGGGTTGTCCTGGAACATCGGCTTCGCCCTCGGCGGAACCATGCCGACCTTTGTGTCCCTGTTCAGCAGCAGCCCGGCTCAAATCCCCATGGTGCTGGCGATGTTCGCTGTCGGCCTGTCGGTGATCTACCTGATCGGCAGCGTGGTGATTCCGGAAACCCAAGGCAACTTCAAGTAAAGGAAAACGCAATGAGCAGATTGAAGGGAAAAGTCGCGATCATCACCGGTGCCGCGCAAGGCATCGGTGCCACTTATGCCCAGGCCTTGGCGGCCGAGGGCGCGAAGGTGGTGCTTTGCGATTTGAAGGCGCCTGACGAAACCGCCGCCGCGATCCGCAACAAGGGCGGTACGGCCCTGGCAATCGCTTGCGACGTGACCGACGGTGCCGCAGTTCAAGCCATGGTCGAGGAAGCCGTGGCGCAGTTCAGCGGTGTGCACGTACTGATCAACAACGCGGCGTTGTTCGCCACCCTGGAACTCAAACCGTTCGAGCAGACCAGCTCGGCGGAATGGGACCGGATCATGGCGGTCAACGTGCGCGGTTCCTTCGAGTGCGCGAAGGCGGTAATGCCGGTGATGCGCCGTCAGGGCTACGGCAAGATCGTCAACATTGCCTCGGCAACGGTTTTCAAAGGCGCACCGATGATGGCGGCGTATGTCGCGTCGAAGGGCGCGGTGATTGCCCTGACTCGCTCCATAGCGCGCGAAGTCGGCGACGCCGGCATCCGCTGCAACTGCCTGGCCCCCGGCCTGACCATGAGCGCCAACGTCCAGGCCAATGCCGCCTGGGCCGGGGATATCGTGCGCAACAACATTGCCAGCCGCTGCATCAAGCGCGAGGCGGTGCCGCAGGATCTGATCGGTGCCCTGCTGTTTTTGTCCAGCACCGACAGTGATTTCATGAGCGGCCAGACCCTTGTGGTCGACGGCGGTTCGGTGACCCATTGATTCAAGGAGGACTCATGCAAAGCCAACACTTCATCGATGGACAATGGACCGCTACGGATCGTTGGACCGACAGTCTCGACCCGGCAAACGGTGAGCTGATCGGATGCTTTGCCGACGGCGGCGAGGCCGAAGCTGAAGCGGCGGTGGCCGCCGCCGCCCGAGCCTTCAACGACCCGCAGTGGGCGCAGAATCCGCGCCTGCGTCAGCAGCTATTGCTGGAGTGGGCTGCCGGCCTGACAGCGCGTCAGGAACAACTCGCGCAGTTGCTGACTCGCGAGAACGGCAAGGCATTGGCGCAGTCCCGAGGAGAGATCGGCGGGGCGATTTCCGAGATTCTTTATTACGCCGGCCTGGCCCGGCACAACCCGGGGCACATGCTCGAAGTGGCGCCCGGTGAGTTCTCCAGCATGCTGCGCGAACCCGCCGGAGTGGCGGGGCTGATCATTCCGTGGAATGCCCCGGCGGTGCTGCTTGTTCGTGCTCTGGCGCCGGCGATCGCGGCGGGTTGCACGGTGGTGATCAAACCCGCGCCACAAACCGCGCTGTTCAACGCGGCGATGCTCGAACCGCTGTTCGCGTTGCCGGGCCTGCCGGCAGGGGCGGTCAATCTGTTCACCGAGAGCGGGCATGCCGGGGCAGCGCATCTGGTGGCTTCGCCGCGGGTGGATGTGCTCAGCTTCACGGGCTCGACCGCTACCGGCCAGCGCATCATGCGCGACTGCGCGGCGACCATGAAAAAGCTCTCTCTGGAACTGGGTGGGAAGTCCTGCTGCCTGGTCTTTGAAGATGCCGATATTGCCGCCATCGCGCCGAAACTGGCCGCGGCGGCCACCATTATCTCTGGCCAGCAATGCACTGCCGCCCGGCGCGTGCTGGTGCATGCCAGCCGCTTCGCCGAAATGAAAACCGCGCTGAGCGCCGCACTGGGGCGGATCCGCCTGGGCAATGGCCTCGATCCAGCGACGAACATGGGACCGCTGATCGACTGGCAATCCCGGGACAGCGTTGAGCGGCGCATTGGCGAGGCGCTGGACAGCTGTGACGAAGTGCTGCTGGCCGGTGGTCGCCCGCAGGGTGAACTGGGCAATGGTGCATTTCTCGCGCCGTCGCTGATCGCCCATCGCGATAGCAGCGCGTTCTTTTGTCAGGAAGAAATTTTCGGCCCGTTGCTGGTGCTGGAGTCCTTCGAAGATGAAGCCGAGGCAGTAGCGCGCGCCAACCATACCGAGTTCGGTCTGTCCGCGAGTGTCTGGACCGGGCAGGGCGCTCGCGCCTGGCGTGTCGCTCGGGCACTGCGCAACGGTACGGTGTGGCTCAACGACCACAACAAATTGTTCGCCGAGGCGGAAACCGGTGGCTACCGCAAGAGCGGCCTGGGGCGCTTGCATGGCGTCGATGCGCTGCTGGATTTCAGCGAGCTCAAACACATTTATCAGAACGTCGGCACACTCGGTTGAGCGCGCACGCGAGGGTGACTATGGAGCTGCGCCATCTGAAGTATTTCACCTGCCTCTATGAAGAGGGCTCCGTCACCCGGGCTGCACAGCGCTTGAATATCGTGCAACCGGCGTTGTCGATGCAGATCGCCAGGCTTGAGGAAGAGCTCGGGCAGACGTTGTTCGAGCGCAGCTCCAAGGGCATGGCGCCGACCGAGGCCGCAGATCAGGCTTATCGCTTGTTCATGCCGATTCTTGGCCAGCTGCTGGCGGCGCGTCAGGCCCTGATCGACCGTAGCGGCCAGATTGGCGGACGCATCAGCGCCGGGCTGATCGCCTCTGCCGCCAACAACGCGTTGGCCAGCACCCTGGCGCATTTCGTCGAGCATCACCCACAGGTCGAACTGAGTGTCACCTCGGGCTACAGCCAGGAACTTATTGCGAAGGTCCTGACCGGCGCGCTGGATTTCGCGGTCATCAACCAAAGCTTTCAGCATGAGCACCTGGTCGGCCGCGACATCTTCGATGAGGAGCTACTGATCGCCACCCGTGCAGCCAATCGCCTCAACGTAGCGTTGCCTTTGCCGTTGGCCAGTCTGGCGGGATTCAAACTGGTGCTGCCCTCGCGTCGTCACGGCTTGCGCAGGGTGATCGACCAGTACCTTGGCGCCCAGGGTATCGAAGTCACCCCGCAGCTGGAGGTGGACGACCTGGCGGTCATCGAGGACTTCCTGCGTCGCAGCGACTGGATAAGCGTGCTGCCGGCAACCATCCTGCATCGCGGATTGCACGAGGGTGCGTTACGCGCCTATCCGCTGGCCGCGCCAGGAATCAGCCGACGCATGGTCTGTGTGCACGACGCCCGTCGACCCTTGACTCCTGCGGCCATGCTGTTCATCGAGATGATCGGCAAAACCATGACCAGTGCACTGGACTCCATCCACTTCTACAAAGAAGGTCTAATAGAGGAAGGCGATCATGAGCGCGCATAGTAACAGTCGGCCGGAGCGGTTGATCGTAGGCATTTCCGGTGCCTCTGGTGCCGTCTATGGCATGCGTCTGCTGGAGCTGTTGCGAGACACGCCAATTGAAACCCATCTGGTGGTCAGCAAATCGGCGCTGATCACCTTGGCCCATGAAACCGACATGTCCTGGTCGCGGATCAAGACCCTCGCGGACGTCAGCTACGTCAATCAGGACATTGGCGCGGCGATCGCCAGTGGCTCGTTCAAGACCATGGGCATGATCATCGCGCCGTGTTCAATACGCAGCCTGTCGGAGATTGCCAGCGGCGTGACCTCGACACTGCTGACCCGCGCCGCCGACGTGGTGCTCAAGGAACGCCGGCGCCTGGTGCTGATGGTTCGCGAGACGCCACTGCACCGTAATCACCTGCGCAGCATGACCGAGCTGGCCGAGCTCGGTGCAGTGATCGCGCCGCCAGTGCCAGCGTTCTATACCAAGCCGACCAGCCTGGAAGACATGGTCGATCATACCGTTGGCAGGGTGCTGGACATGTTCGATATCGAACTGGGGATCGTGCGTCGCTGGCGTGAACAGCCGGAGCGCGTAGCAACGCTGGATGAGGTGGTCGATGGTTGAATCACGTTCGGTAGGTTCAGGCGGGGAGGCGCTCGAGGAATTCGCAGACCAGCTGCAGGGTCCGCTCGGTCGCTTCGGTCTGGGGAAAGTGTCGGCAGTTATCCAGCAATACACAGCGGCATGGCCCAGGCACCTTTCGCTCGATGACCCGCAGTTGCTCGGGCGTGGCGTAGTGGTCTTCGCGACCCTGAATGACCAGCAGCGGCCTTTCGATAAAAGCCAGCTGCGCTTCGAGATCGTCCAGGGAAAAGTCCGGGTGCAACCAACTGTCGCTCCAACCGTGAAAAGCGCCATCGACATTTGCCCCATGGTGGCGTGCCAGGCGTTCGCGCAATTCACCCTGATGCCAAACCTCGGTGGTATGGCGAATGCCATCGAGGCTCTCGGTCTCGACAATCACGTGAGGCGCCAGTGCAATGCTGCCCAACACGCGTGGATCGTTGGCGGCGGCATAGGCAAGGACGATGGATGCGCCGTCACTGTGACCGAGCAAGACCACTTGTGGCAGTTGCAAGGCATCGAGCAATTGCCGCAGTTCACGAGGGCCGTCGCTGCTCAGGTAGTTCAGCGGACGCGGCAGGGTTACCGGACTCGATTGCCCATAACCCTGACGGCTGTAAGTGACCACACCGCAACCGCTGGCCTGGGCCAGGCGCAGGGGGAAGTCTTTCCATTGGTCGGCGCTGCCGAGGCCTTCGTGCAACAGCACCAGCGTCGGTCGCGACAGGTCAGCCGGAGGCAGTTGGCGATATTCCAGGCGCAGCGGCCCAAGTTGCAAAAATTGTTGTGGCGACATGTTGAATCAACGATTGAACAAGATTGCTCGAAGGTTACCGTAAACGTAACCCTGCATGCAGCACCACGCTTTGCTTGAGGTACAGAAAACATGCGCCATCTCGATGTTCAGGTGATCGACCAGGCACTGCAATGGGCTCGCGCCGGGCGGGCCCAATGGCTGTGCACGGTGCTCTCCACCTATGGCTCCGCACCGCGTGCGCCGGGTGCGATGCTGGTGGCCAATGGCACGGGCGAACACGTTGGCTCGCTGTCGGGTGGCTGCGTCGAAGAGGAGTTTCTCGAAAGCCTGACGCGCGGTGAATTACGCGAACCGGCGCAGATCGTCAGTTATGGCGACAGCGTCGAGCAACGCCACCGTCTACGATTGCCCTGTGGGGGCGTCCTGATCGTGCTGGTCGAGCACCGCGCTGCTAGTCTCGAATGGATCGTACACCTGGAGAGTCTGCAAGCGGCGTTACTCGGCCAGCGCCGTCTGCTGCGTCACGTCGAGCTGAGCAGCGGTGCCTTGCGCCTGGACCCAGACACCGGACACGGCAGCGAGCGGGTGCAAGTCGTCGACGAAAGGGTGCGCATCAGCGTTGGCCCGGCGTTACGACTGATTCTGGCGGGGCTCTCGCCTGTCGCTGAAGTCTGCGCCAGCTTTGCCCGCGCCATCGGCTGCGAAGTCATCGCCTGCGACCCCCGGGAAGAGATGCTGCATGTACATCTCGAAGGTGTGGAGATGCAACGTGTGCTGCCCTCAATGTTCATTGCCGCCGGAGGTTGCCATGCAGCGACCGCGGTGGTGGCGCTGACTCACGATCCGCGAATCGATGATCTGGCACTGATGGAAGCGGTCCACACCCCGGCCTTTTACATCGGTGCCATGGGTTCTCAGGCAACCTCGGCCAAGCGCGCCGAGCGGCTCAAGCGCATCGGTGGTCTGACGGATGAACAGATTGCCCGTTTGCATATGCCCATCGGCCTCGATCTGGGCAGCAAGGCCCCGGCGGAAATCGCTCTGGCGGTGGTGGCCGATATCCTGCGCGTTTATCACGGGAAAGAACGCCATGCCTTGTAAGGCGGTTTTTCCGATGAGCGTGGGGGCTGCGAAAGTCGAGGTTGACGCTCGGTCATTCGCGCGCGATAGTAGCCCGCCAAGTGTTGCTGAACCATTGAGCGATCGCCGGGGTCCAGAACAGATAGAAGCTACGGTGATCCTTCATTATGGCCGATAACAATATCGCTTCAAGCGAACGGAGGAATCTGATGTCGATTGCCCAACGGGTTTTCCACGGCAGGTTTGGTCGGGTCGCCTTGCTGAATATGGATCGTTCGCTGGTCACCCACACCCATTCCGAATGCCATGTGCTGGTCAAGGTGTCCGGTGAAGACACTTACTTCAACGTCAACGGTCGGCGGGTTCCGCTCAGCGATCGCACGGCGGTGTTGGTCAACGCCTGGGAGCCGCATTTCTACGATCCGCAGCCGGGTGTCGGTGCCACCGTAATTCTGGCGCTCTACATCGAGTCCGCCTGGCTGGCCACTGCCCAGCAGTCGCTGGCGCTCAGCGGTCGGCGGGACTTTTTTGCCCAGTCGTGCATCGAGCTGTCGAGTCGTAATCGCACCTTGGCCGACATACTGGTCGCCGAAGCGCATGGCTGCGGGATCGTGCCGAAAGAGCGCATGGAATTCATGCTTTTCGACTTCCTGATCGAACTGATCGAGGACTTTTCCAGCTGGCGGCATTTGTCGCTACTGGGTGCGCCGAACTCAGGTGAGTTCCGGGACGCGCGCGTGCGCCGTGGCACCGCCTGGTTGCTTGAGCACCTCGATGATCCGAACCCGATCGACAATGCCGCGCGGGCTTGTGGGCTGTCGCGGGCGCACTTCTTTACGCTGTTCAAGAAGGATACCGGCATGACGCCGACCCTGTTGCTTAACGATGCGCGCATGCGCCGGGCTTTTGCCTGGCTTGAGCATGAGCGCAGTGGAACCTTGGGCCTGTTGTCGGAGAACCTCGGGTTCTCCGAGCAAGGTCATTTCACGCGGTTTTTCCAGCAACACATCGGCGCCTCTCCCAGCCAGTACCGAAGGGTAGTGGATAGTTATGCGGAGAGTTGAACCGAGAGGAGAGCGGAGGTATAGGGCAATGCGCCCGCCGATGAAGTGAGTCTTTCATCTTGAAAGTTAGCGGCTTGTATAGGCTACGAAAGTTGTAAAGTCTACTCATCGAGGCCGTAGTTCAGTTCGCTGATTTAAAACTTGATCCATAAGTAGGCGATCAGGCATTTCTTCAGGGCGAATTCGGCTCTAAGTTATTTTGTGGTCATGAATGCTTTCTTGTGTCAAACAAGTAGCCGTTTGTTCGAGTTTGGCCCAGAGCTAAATCGGGCTATGTCAATTTCCCGCCATTATCCATCCTCTAACGCCATGAAGTTTACTCAACTCTTTCACGACTCGGGCCGCGTCCTGCTTCTGTTTATACGGGCCGATGACGACAAAGTTGTTTTCTTTACGCGCTACCGACAACCCCAGCTGCTGAATGGCTTTTCTGGCGCGATGGCGGCTTGGTGTGTTCAACGCAATTTCGATCACCCACAGACCGGATGAAGGCGTTGCTGAAGCGGCTTTTGCAGCGTGGGAAATGAAGCCGCCGCAGGCCAAACACGGGCGTTCTAGCGTGATTAGCGATCCTCGCACGGTGTGAAAGACGTGCCATTGCGGATCAACGGCTTTTTTGCTGGCGAAGAGTGCCAAGAGCAGGCAGAGGTAAAAGTGATCAGACCGCTAAGGATAATCGGCCATTTGTGTGCCTGTATGGGCAATGAAGGCAGCGTAAATACTGATGCTTCGTCTGGCTTTTCGATCGAAAACCGTACGGCGTCAGCCTCCGTTGAATCGGGTATGCGGTATTCGTTTTTCGCAAAAGGCGCGAGCCCGTAGGAATGTTTTGTACTGAGCTCTGTCGCAACTTTATTAGCAGTGTCATCGAGTAGTTGTTCGAACTTTTTCACTTTTTGCTGGATGTATGAATTGTCGACGTTATTTTGACAAATGGGTCCCGTGGACGTGTAGGTCCATAGTAGTGCTGATAGTTGCCCCAAAACGCCAGTAACCAGGAAGCCCAAGCCAAGCTTTCGCACAGCGGCCATCTCCAAATCAAGTGAATAGTTATTTATCCCATTTCTTTCTGATAAGCGGGGTTCTATTGTTGATCCTGGGAGGGTCTGAATTCTCGAGCGCGTCAGTGTGCCCAAGAGCCAAAACTGGTTGGCTGCTATTTTGTTGTTTGAAAGAACATCGAGCATGCACTTTATAGACTGTTGGTTGACGAAAAAGGCTCAGGTGATCGAAAATTTACCATATCAGATGGATTGGTTGGCGACCCCTTAAAACAAAACTTGTATTTAAGCTGGATATCGTGGGCAGAGTGCATTGACCAAGATTCAAGCCATGCCTGCGCGCTCGGTATAAATGAAAGGATTGTTAGGACGCCCTTTACGGTATGGACCGGCAGAAGCTGCTGAATCTTTGGTCACCCTTTCAAACGATGCCGGTGTCCTGAACTACACTTCAGGTGCCACTCTTACCCTGGAGAGTTCCTGGTGAACGCTCAGGATCTTGTGCTACGCCCGCGCCATCATTGTTTGTGTGGACGATAAAAAAACCGCGACACGCATTGTCGAAAGTACGCGGCACTACTGCCCGCAAGTGAAATTGCTGGTGCGCGCTTTTGACCGCGAACATGCGCTGGAACTGGTCAAACACGACGCCGACTATATCGTGCGGGAAACCTCTGAGTCGGCCCTGCTGCTCGGCCGTCAGGCGGTGGTGACTCTGGGGGCGTCGGAGCGCGAAGCCGACGCGGTGATCGACGAAGTGCGCAAACGTGATGCCGAACGTTTTGCCTTGGAAACATCGGGCGGCCTGTTTGCCGGACGAGCGTTGGTACTGGGGAACATCGAGCGCATTGATCCGCCAAACCAAGAAGCGCGGGATGCTCAGTGAGCATCATTAGAGCGGCGCACTCCAGTAACAGCACGGCCGTGAGGCCCGTCTGTTGTAACGCAGCAAACCAACCGGCGTATCAATTCGCTTCAGGACGCGGCTGTACTCCGAATTGCGGAACGATGTGAGTACCCAGCTCCTCAATGACTTCCTCAGCAGGGCGTTTTCCGTATTTGAGATTCAGGATAACATGGTCCACTCCGATTTCCTCAAGCGACTCGAGCAAAAACCGGAGATGGTAGCGTCCAAGTTTGAACCCCAAATGAATGCGAGTGGGCGGCGTAGACGGGTTCTCATCGAGGTCGATGTAGAGCGACTGAGTGAAGGGCTTATAGACGGGGCCACATTGCTTCATGACCTCCTGCCGCCAATCTTCCACGATCATTCGCTGCATGTTCGGTATACGTGGATAGTTGATCCATCCGACGCTTTCGCGCGCGATCCAATCCAGTGACTGGCGACTATTCCCAGTCACGAGCATTGGAATGACTTGGGTAGTGGGTTTCGGAATGAGGTCTGCGCCCCGCATCTCTCCACCGCTCCAGCGAATGGGCTCAAAGCTGGTGCTGTGGGCTCTGCGAATCACCTCGTAGTGCTCCCGAAAGATTTCTCCGCGCCTTTCGGGATCGACGCCAAAAGCCGAAAACTCCACTGGGCGATCGCCGGAAGCTACCCCCAGTATCAAGCGACCTTCGCTCAACTGATCAACGCTGGCTGATGCCTTGGCCGTGTGCAGAGGATGGTGTATAGGGAGGGCAATGGATGCGGTGCCAAGCGCTATCTCCGACGTATGAGCAGCCATGTAGCCCAGGTAAACCCAAGGGTCGAACAGTTGGCCAACATCGCCGAAGCTAGGGTCCCGAAGAGGCACGTCGCGAAACCAGAGTGCGCAGAAGCCCAGAGCCTCCGCTCGTTTGGCCAATTCGACCTGGTTGAGCATGCTCGGAATGTCCCCACCGAAGGCCTCCAAAGGGAAGAACAATCCCAGGCTCAAATGACCCGGAGTGAAGGTTCGGCTGAACCCTCGATGCTGCTGATAAGGAATCGTGCTCGGCAGATACATTCTAATCTTCCTCAATGGGAGAACCACGCAATAGAAGTGCAACGAGCTGCTGCGAACCATTGCGAACTCGATCGTAAAGCCTGCCCGATTGTAGACCTGCAAGCAGGTTTCTCAGCCATGCTGGTCGCCGGAAACGGGCATCAAACTCGTCTGCGATGGGATGTAGGTTCAATTCCCAAACCCTGAATCGAACCCGTGTCCGCACGGTAGTTCAAACGGTGGGCTCGGCGGCTGCGTCATTGTCGGCGGCGGGGTCGGTGAGCCGCCGAATCGTCAGTGCACAGCGTTGCTCAATCAAGGTATTGATTTGCTCAACCACGACATTGCCAGCAAAACTTTGTCCGGGGTCAAACTGGAGCTTGCGCGCCGTGGCGGGCAGTAGTTTTGTCAGGTCCAAATGCGCCGTTTGGCCTGCGTCAGTTTCTCGGCGGTCTCCAGCCGTGTATACACCAAACGCCTCTGGTCATCCACCGCGTCGCAACTCTCTGACACCCCGGCCCAGCTTGCGGCGCAACAGGGCCCGCAGGCTCACCCCATCCGAGTACCCGACCTGTGCGGCGACTTGGTCGACGCTCGCGTTTCCGGTGCGCAAGAGATGGACGGCATGCTCCACGCGCAGGTCCTGGAAATACGACAACGGTGTCTTGCCCAAAACGCTTTGCAGCCGCCGCGCCAAGGTGCGCTCGCTTGTGCCCGCGGCGCTGGCCGCCTCGGCCAGCGAGAACCCCTTCGCGAGCTGACTTCTGGCCCAGCACTCGAAGCGCTCCACCATCGGGTCGGCATGCGCAAGGTGGTCGGGAATAACGAACTCGGCTTGCGAACTGCGTGCCTCGACCAGCAGATAGCGTGCCACCAGGGCCGCCAGCGCCGGACTGCGCTCCCGGATGATGCGCAAGGCCAGGTCGACGTGGGCCAAAGCGGCACCAGCGGTGGTGAAGCGTGTCGAGTTCACGATCATGCGTGACTCTTCCAGCTTGACGTTCGGATAGCGCTGCCGAAACATCGGCCCCAGCCACCATGACGTCGTCGCACGATGCCCATCAAGCAGGCCGCTCTCTGCAATCAAGAAGCTACCGGAGCAAGCGGCACCTAGGTGCGCGCCAGCGGTGGACCACTGCTGTAGCGCCGCGACCGCGTCGGGCACATCGGGGCGTGTGAGCCGAGCTGAGAGCGTGTCAGGCATCTTGTCGCCAAACGCGGGCACGAGCACGACGTCTGGTTCCGGCACACTACGCGCAGGGACCACGGGGACCGTCAAGCCTTGCGCAGTTCGGATGCGACGCCGCACGCCCACCAGCGTGAGCTCTATGTGCGCGGGAGCCTGTGGCAGCGAGCCCGCCATCGCATTGGCCAAGCCCACTGTGTCGGTGAGCGCCGCAAGCCCCAGATCAAACACGCCATCACAAACAAGGATGTGGAGTTTCATGGCAACAATGATATCAATGTTGTCATTATTGTCTATAGAGATGGCTGTCATGACGACCTAGACTGCAGGCTCGTTGATCCATTCACCTAACCCATTTACCCAAAGGATTACAGTATGACCAAGCTCGCCCTGTTTGTTCGCCTCGAAGCCAAACCCGGCCAGGAGGCTGCGCTTGCCGACTTCCTGGCCAGCGCACTGCCGCTCGCCAACGCCGAGTCCGGCACCACTGCCTGGTTCGCATTGAAGTTTGGCCCTTCGACGTTCGGTGTGTTCGATGCCTTTGCCGATGAGGCAGGTCGCCAAGCACATCTGAACGGCCAGATCGCCGCGGCCTTGATGGCCAACGCCGCGACCTTGCTCAGTTCTCCGCCCAATATCGAGAAGGTCGAACTGCTTGCAGCCAAACTGCCTGCATGACAACCCGGCCTTGACCCAATCAGGTCACGCTGCAGGATGGGGGTCACACGGCCCTACGCAGCGATCCCCCCCCCTCGATTGCACTTGCCCAGGGAGCTACCTTCCACAGCGATTGGGGGGGCAATATTGCAGCCAGAACTTCCAAGCTGCGTCAGCAAGCAGGGGCAACATCAGGGCTAGCTGAGATGTTCCGATTCGTCGGGTAGTTATCGAGAAGTACCGACTGTTTGCAACGTGTCGGTACCGAGAGCCGACTGGGCGAGCCAGATTTCCGGCCCATTGGAAGTCCGCAGTCCGCAAGCGCGGATCGATCGAGCGATTTCTTGAAAATCAACGACCTAGCATCGTGCCGTGCGGGCTAGTGAGGGTTTCTGGGGGGGCGTGCGTAACGATTCGAACTCCTGCAGGGGCTCGGTGGGGTGGAACCCTGCGCCAAACCTATGTAACTCAGCGCCTTACGACCGCTGCAAACTCCTGCGGAAAGGTGCGGAATCCGGCCCTTGATGCCCGCAATCCTACCAGTTCTGCTCTGGTCGGATCACCAACCGAGCGCATCAGACAGGACGCCAGTTCTATTCCCGCTTGCGGAATTGAACCCGCGCCCGCATCCACTCATCCGACGTTCGATCAGGCGGTGACGAACCGCTCCCGAAATGCTCGCCGGACCTGGTCGTAAGGCACAGGGCTGGTGGCGTGCGGGACCAGCGCGCTTCTGTCGCCGATGAGGTAGTTGATCCGGTAGGTGCAGTTTCCGGAGGGGTGCAGCATGCCGCCAATCACCCGGTCGGGATTCAGAACCCGCTCCTGGATCAGGCGGTCCAGCACGCTCTGGACCTGCGGCCCCAAGCCAACGAACATGGCATCTTTCAGTTCTTCGACTTCCGCCGCGAAGTGCTACAGCAGGTACTTCCTCAGCAAGGGGTGCTTGGTCATATCCGGTGAGCCACGGTAATCGTCGTCCTTTTACGAATACCGGATAGCGCAGACATTGATTTTCGTGCGTTAGAGAGGGCCTCGCTGCCCAAAAGCCTCACGCGCAAACTCCAAGAAGCTGCGCAGCTTTGGAGTCATTCTTCGGTCAGGGGCATAGAGGATGTGCATTGCGGTATTCGGCACTGGGTACTGCGGCAACAGACGCACCAGTGTCCCATCGCGCAGTGCATCGCTAACCAACTCTATCGGCTGTAGAACCACACCTAGACCAGCTACAGCCGCTGCCAGCAGTGGATCACCTTGATTGATCGTTAATTTGCTTGTAATAGGAACATCTATACGCCCCTCCGGGCTGTCGAAGCTCCAGTGTGAGCGGCCATCAGAATAGGTAAACCCCAGACACTCCTGCTGCTGTAGATCCCACGGATTGATGATGGGAGGGCGACGTGCAAGATAGGACGGCGCAGCGCATAAAACCATCTGATAGGGCTCCAGTGGCACTGCCTTCAACCCACTGCTCACCAGCTCGCCGATGCGAAATACCGCGTCGTAACCATCATCAACTATATCGACCAGTTCGTTCGATAACGTTAGGTCAACAGACACCTGAGGATACCGAACCATGTATTCCAGCAGGCGTGGCGAAAGCGTGCGAATTCCGAACGTGACCGGCGCGTTGATGCGAAGGCGGCCGCTTGGTGTGCCCCGAGTGAGGGCGGCCAGGCTCTCGGCAGACTGCATGTCTGCAAGGATCAGTTTTGCTCGCGGGTAGAACGCCCTGCCGAAGTCGGTGAGGCTTTGCCTGCGCGTAGTCCGGTGCAGCAGGGAAACACCCAGATGTTGTTCGAGCATTTTCACCTGTTTCCCTACCAATTGAGGGGACAGATTCAGGTCGTCCGCAGCGGCGCTGAATGAACCCAGCTCAACTGTTTTGACGAACGTGGCCATCTGGGTCAGGCGATCCATTATAAACACTCTGTTTCTAGTAATGCGCCATCGTAGGCCTTTATCTAGCGCCAACCAATGACTAAATTTTCGTCACCTTTCGAGTGCCCGGATACCTTCCGGATGTACGTCGGGGCCCATTGATAAACGAGATATCTATGATGGCACGCATTGTCAGAATTCATGAATACGGTGACGCCAGCGTTCTGAAGCTGGAAGATCTGGAAGTATCGGCACCAGCAGCAAACGAGGTGCAAATTAGTGTTAAAGCCATTGGCTTGAACCGAGCCGAAGTGATGTTCCGCAATCACGCATACCTACAAGAAGCGGAGTTCCCCAGCCGCTTAGGCTACGAGGCCGCAGGCATCGTAACGGCAATTGGGAGCGACGTAACCGAGATCACGATTGGTGACTCGGTCGCTCTGATCCCACCTCTGGATATTACTCGCTGGGGCACCTACGGCGAGTTGGCCAATGTACCGGCCCACCTGGTGGTAAAGAGCCCTGAGAACTTGTCCTTTGAAGAGGCTGCGGCGTCTTGGATGCAGTACGTCACCGCCTGGGGGGCATTGATTGAACAGGCGAAGCTACGGCAGGGCGATTTTGTCATCGTTACCGCCGCGTCAAGCAGTGTTGGCTTGGCCGCCTTCCAAATGGCTCGTATGGTCGGCGCCACATCGATTGCGATCACTCGAACTCACGCGAAGAAGCAAGCCCTACTTGATGCAGGCGCTGCGCATGTCATCGTCAGCGATGAAGAGGATATCGTCGAGCGTGTTATGACGATAACTGCCGGTCAAGGCGCTCGCGTTGTATTCGATCCTGTAGGCGGGCCGTCCTTTGAACCTCTCACGCAGAGCATGGCGCGGGGCGGAATTTTGCTGGAGTACGGCGCACTTAGCTCTGAACCGACACCATTCCCACTGTTTACCGTGCTGAGCAAAAGCCTGACTTTGAAGGGCTATCTCTACGCAGAGATTGTGGCCGACCCTGAAGCCCTAGAGAGAGCAAAGGCTTTTATTCTGCAAGGGTTGAAGTCCGGTGCGTTGCGCCCGATCATCGCAAAGACATTCACACTTAGCGACATCCAGGATGCCCATCGTTTCCTTGAAACCAATCAGCAGATCGGCAAGATCGTGGTAACTGTCTGACCAGCAATTATGGGGCTGAGAGCGTAATCCTTCGGCCCCGATTCAAGCCAGCCCTGATGACCGCTTTTGGCCGTAAACAGCCTGCCGAGACCGTCCGCTTTGGGTCGATAGCAGCCCTGCAAGCTGTCCCCGTGGCTGGAATGCCATTCCTAAGTTGTTCATGGAGATTGTTCAGGCAGTCGCAGCCATTACAAGCAGTCGCAGCCATTACAAGCAGACCCTAGGGCGGCTGGATGAATTGCCGTCTGCAGTCGCAACAATTTCGAAAACCTAAGGAAGGTCTGAAGTTGCAGAAACTGTCCGATATTCCCTCAAAGCTGTTGATGGAACGCGAGCGGTAATTGGCCAGTGCATCAGGGAGCTCATGAGGGACGTGAGGCGCTGATTGACAGGGGTGTCGTAGCCATATTGCTTCTATGGCGTTCAACTGTCTAAGTTCGTCACGAGCTGCAAATTCAAGGGCCGCCACGCGCGGGCGACGGCATTACCACTCGTCTGGTCATAGCTCGATTTGTGGAACATACGTTCGTAGAACTAGACAGATGTCCCGTAAGCAGACGAACCCCCCTCATCGTCGCTTGAACAGGAGAGTCTAATGAAGGCCATCGTTTACAACGGGCCACGCGACGTCAGCGTGCAAAATGTCCCAGACGCCAAGATCGAAAAACCTACCGACGCCGTAGTGCGCATCACCACTACCAATATCTGCGGCTCTGACCTGCATATGTACGAGGGCCGCACCTCGATGGAGACGGGACGTGTTTTCGGTCACGAGAACCTCGGAGAAGTCATCGAAGTCGGCGCCGGCGTAGATCGCATCAAGGTAGGTGATCGCGTCTGTTTGCCATTTAATATCGGCTGCGGTTTCTGCGAAAACTGTGAAAAAGGTTTGACCGGTTTCTGCCTCACGGCCAACCCCGGCAGTGTTGGTGCTGCTTACGGGTTTGCCGATATGGGCTCATACCAGGGTGGTCAAGCAGAACTGCTGCGTGTGCCATATGCGGACTTCAATTGCCTGGTGCTGCCAGAGGATGCGCAAGAGAAAGAAAACGACTACGTCATGCTGTCAGACATATTCCCCACCGGATGGCATGCCACTGAACTGGCTGGCCTGATGCCGGGTGAAAGCATCGCCATTTACGGTGCAGGGCCAGTGGGCCTGATGGCAGCTCATGCCGCGATGATCAAAGGCGCCTCGCAAGTGTTCGTGGTCGACAACCATCCGGATCGATTGAAATTGGCCGCGCAGATGGGGGCCACGCCAATCAACTCCCTGGAGAAAGAGGCGGTTGATCAGATCCTCAACCTGACTCACGGCAAAGGCACTGATCGAGGTTGTGAGTGTGTGGGGTACCAGTGCTGTGACAAACACGGCCATGAGGTCAATCACCTGACGATGAACAACCTGGTAGCTTCCACCAAGGCCACGGGTGGCATCGGCGTCGTCGGGGTGTTTGTTCCTCAGGATCCGGGCGCGAAAAATGAACTGGCGAAGGAAGGCAAAATGGCCTTCGATTTCGGCGCGTTCTGGTTCAAGGGCCAGCAGATACGCACCGGGCAAGCCAACGTCAAAGCCTATAACCGCAGGCTTGCGGAGCTGATCCATCACGACCGCGCCAAGCCTTCGCAGATCATCTCTCACAGCCTGAAATTGGCGGAAGGGCCCGATGCGTACAAGCATTTCGATGCGCGAGATGAGGGTTGGACAAAGGTCATTCTGAAGCCGGCAGCCTGATCGAACGGCTGTATGGATCTGACGCCCTGACGATATCGCCGGGCGTCAGCCCAAAGACCCGCCTACTCGCGCTTACAGTATGGCCGCTATGTATTTACCGACCACATACCACCTGTCGTCCGCTCGAAATGCGAGCGCGGTTGTTGCGCAAGATGATCAAGGGAAAAATGGTAAGCGTACTGACTTCGGTGGTCGACCCGCTGCGCTTTCCGGGTGGGGAGATCGTCGACCTTTACAGTCAACGCTGGGAAATTGAGCTGGGCTATCGGGCGATCAAGCAGAGACTGCTGGGCGGCGAATATACCCTGAGAAGCAAGACGCCAGAGATGATCGCTCAAGAGCTATGGGGTGTGCTGCTGGGCTACAACCTTTTGCGCTACCAGATGGTACTGATGTCCAGGCAGTGTTCCGGTGTGTACCCCTGCGAAATGAGTTTCACTGCCTGCAGTTGGGCCATCTTGGGGTTGCTGCATGGCACGTCACTGAACCATCCCGGCAACTTGCCAGGATTTCTGAGAGATTTGCAGGCATCAGCCGCTCGATATGTTTTACCCCATCGGCGACCTGATCGATGGTTCCCACGCGCAGTCGTCGGACATGCTGTCGAAACGACACATAGACGGCACCTCGTGCGAATTGAGACTCGCACGGGTCCCCATGTTCATTGGGGAATCTGCCAGTGATTTACGTTAAATCAATAACCAGGGGTTCACTCGTAGATGAAAGCCCCTCCAGAATGAATGGAGGGGTGGCCTGATCGGCGATAACCGCTTTGAGCAGCTTTCAAACAAGTGTTTCAGTGACGAAGGGCTTGAGCTGGCCAATGAACGTTTTGCCATGTTCGAACCAGGCTTTGCGCACTGCCGACTCGATATATCGTTGGTAGTCCTCCGGGCTTTGGAACCAGCATTCGCCAATCGCGTGAACCGGCCCTACATCCAGGTATGGCACATGGGTATCGGCAGGGTTTTCAGCCACCAACCTAACCTCATATTTATACAGGCTCTAGGGAAGGTCTGAAAAAGACTTCCCGAATCTGGTGAAATACGCCGA